>CADBQV010000131.1 GCA_902796895.1 uncultured Erysipelotrichaceae bacterium
AAATAATTCATCTTCAAATAATGATAATGTAGGTAAAAGTGCGACTAAGAATTATATTTTTAATATGATTTTTCAAGTATTTGCCCTTATAGTACCACTTGTATTAACACCATATGTATCAAGAGTATTAGGCTCTGATGGTGTTGGTATGTATGCATTCTCATATTCTATTATTTCTTATTTTGTCTTATTTGGTTCATTTGGTTATGCATATTATGCACAGCGTGAAATTGCAAGATTTCAAAATGACAAATATAGCCAAAGTAAAGTATTTTGGGAATTAATTATTGTAAGATCTTTAACTGTAGGTATCGCACTAGCAGTTAATTTAATTTTAGCTTTTACAAATTTATATGGTGATTATAAGATATTAATGTTATTAATGACTATAAATATAGCTGCAGTATTATTTGATGTATCTTTTTTCTTTCAAGGAAATGAAGATTTTGCTGCAATTGTATTTTTAAGTATGTTAGTAAAAATAGTAGGTATTGTATGTATATTCATCTTTGTTAAAACAACAGATGATGTATGGTTATATGCCTTATTTAATTCATTAATACTTATTGTATCTAATATGCTACTTTGGATTAAATTACCTAAATATTTAGTTAAAATAAAAATTAAAGAATTAAAAATATTTAGACATTTACTCCCTTCATTTAGACTTTTTATACCTACAATAGCTGTATCAGTATATACAATGCTAGATAGAACATTAATAGGTTTAATGGTAGAAGGAGAAACAACTAAAATACTTGCTGATGGAACTGAAAAGGTAGTTAAATTATCAGATATTCAAAATGGTTATTATGAACAATCTGAAAAGATGGTTAAATTACTTTTAACAGTCTTAACTTCACTTGGTGCTGTAATGATACCTAAAAATTCATTTTATTTTAAAATCGGAGATTTAGATAGAGTTAAATCAAACATCAATAAAGCAATCAACTTTGTTTTATTTATGGGTATGCCAATTATGTTTGGTATTATGGCAGTAGCTTCTAATTTTTCACCTTGGTTTTTTGGTGATGGATATGATGAAGTGCCTCTAATCATTATGGTATTTGCCCCACTTATTATGGCAATAGGATTAAACAACGTATTTGGTATTCAATATTTACTTCCTGCAGGAAAAGATAATATCTATACAATATCAGTTATAATTGGTTCAATAATTAATTTAACTCTAAATTTAATTTTAATTCCATTTTATGGTGCCCTTGGTGCTGCCATAGCTTCAGTTATTGCTGAAACTTGTATTTTAATATATCAAATGATTTATTTACGTCATGAATTTAGTTTTAAAGATTATATATTACCATTTATTAAATATTTAATAGTTGGTGGTATTATGTTTGCTGTTGTATATATCATATCTATTAAATTTTTATCTCCATCAATATTAAATACAATAATACTTGTAGCTATTGGTGGTGTTACATATATTGGTATATTAATAATTTTAAGAGATAAAAATATTAAATTCTTTATTGATAAGGCTTTAGGAATCATTAAAAGGAGATGATTTAATGTCATTATTTAGAAAAATATTATTTTCAAATGATACATTACTTACATTATTTAAAAAATATGTAAAACATGATAATAAAAAATATTTATTAGATTTCTTCGAAAAGAAAAAATACAATAAATTCTTAAAAGAAGATTTCTTTAATTATAATGACACTACATTTTATTATTACATTAATACTAATTATCAAGTATTATATTCAGTTCATTTAGTTGATAATATTTCAATATCTTATGATATGGTAATAAATAAACCTTTAAATGAAATACTTGATAACATTGATGATAAAGAATATGTAGAGTTTATTAAATCATATTTTTTAAATATTAAAAAAGAAGTAGAAAAATCAAATAGTGATAATAAAAATGATATTATAAATTCAATTGATAATTTATTCACTAAAAAAACTACATCTTTTAAAGATGCACTTCAAAGAATATTATTTATTAATCAATTATTATGGCAAACAGGTCATAGATTAAATGGACTTGGACGCTTAGATAAGACATTAAATGATATCTATTTAAAAACAAATATTAATAAAGATCTAGCTTATAATTTAATTAAAGAATTTTTATTAATGCTTCATAATGATTATTATTATAAAAGTAATGCCTTAAAAGGCGATACTGGTCAAATAATAATTATTGGTGGTAAAAATAGTGATGACACATATTTTTCAAATGATTTATCATATTTATTTATAAAATGTGTTAAAGACATTAAATTACCTGATCCTAAAACATTATTAAGGGTTTCAAGTAATATGCCAGATGACTTACTAAAACTTGGCATTGAATCAATTAAAACAGGTTGTGGATCTCCACTTTTGTCTAACGATGAAGTAGTAATAAAAAAATTATTGGATATTGGTTATACGTTAGATGATGCATCAAATTACGCTACATCTGCATGTTGGGAACCACTTGCTGATGGAATGTCTTTTGAACAAAATAATATAGCTGACCTAAATTTCTTAAAACCATTAAATGATATCCTAGATTTAAATAATAATTATGAATCTTTTGATTTATTATTAAATGATTATTTAAATAAATTAAAAGAAGAAATAAAGATTATTATTGATAGCATTAATAATGAAAAAATAGCTTATGATCCTTTAATGTCTTCATATATTAGAAATTGTAATGAATCTAAAAAAGATATTTCTTTAGGTTCTGCCAAATATATGAATTATGGTGTTTTAACATCTGGATTAGGTAATACCATAGATAGCCTATTAAATATTAAAAATTTAGTATTTGATAAAAAGAAATATAAATTAGATTATTTAATTTTAGAAAAAAATAATAATTTTAGTGATGATAAAATATTAAATGAATTAAAAAATAGTGAATTAAGATATGGTATTGATAATGATTTAGTTATTGAATTAACTAATAAAATTATTGATTTTGCAAATCAAGAATTTAGTTCATACAAAAACAATTTTGGTGGTGTATTTAGATTTGGCTTGTCTTCACCAAATTACATTGCTAATTCTAAAAACATAAAAGCGTCACTAGACGGAAGAAAAGATTTTGAAGCATATAACGTTCATATATCTTCAACAGGTAATGCATCGTATACTGAAGTTATAAATTTCGCATCTAAATTACATTATGGTATACGTAATTTAAATGGTAATGTATGTGATTTAATATTAACTAAGAATTTACTTGATAATAATTTTGATAAATTCATACTTTTTATTAAACAAGCAATAAAAGAAGGATTCTTCCAAATCCAATTTAATGTCCTAGATTCTAAAACTTTAATTAAGGCTAAAGAAAATCCAGAAGATTTTAAAGACTTAATTGTTAGAGTATGGGGATTTAGTGCTTATTTCGTAGAACTTCCAGAAGAATACCAAGATTTATTAATTGAAAGAGCATTAAGAAATGAAAATGCTATGTAGTAACATCCAAAGATTTTCATTAAATGATGGTGAAGGTATTCGAACTACAATATTTACTATGGGCTGTCCCCTTAGATGTCCATGGTGTTGTAATCCTGAAAATCTAGAACATGAAATTAAAATTGGAAATAATAATATTACATATGGAAAATATTATGAATTAGATGAATTACTTAATATTATTATGAAAGATAAATCATATTATGAAAATGGTGGTGGCATTACTTTTTCAGGTGGTGAATTTTTAATTCATATTTTTGAATTTAAAGATTTAATTTTAAAGCTTAAAGAAAATAATATTAATATTGCAATTGAAACATCACTTTACGCACCAAAAGAAAATTTAGAACTTGCCATTAAATTAATTGATTCATTCATTATTGATTTTAAAATTTTAGATAAAATAAAAGCACAAGAAGTGCTTAAAATAAATAGTGATATATTTAAAGAAAATATTCAAATATTTTTTAATTCGAATAAAAAATATATTGCTAGAATTCCTTTATCTATAGAAATTGTTGATAAATTTAATGTAGATAGTATAATTAAACTGTTTGAAATAAAAAAACCAGAAAAAGTAGAAGTATTTAAATTACATAATTTAGGAAAATCTAAATATGATAATTTAAATATGAAAAATGATTATAATTATGATAATAAAATAGATGTTGAATCTATCATTAAAAACATGAAAGATAAAGGATTTAATGTAAAAGAATTATCATTATAATTATAAAGATATTTAGTTTTAAAGGTGAAAATATGTTTGTATATTTAAGTGGTTTTATTTTAACAATTTTATTCATGTATATATGTAAATATGATTTTACAAGATATAAATATTATAAAAATTGTTTTAATGAAACAAAATTAAAAATTGATCTTAGAAAAAAACGTATCTATCAAACTAGATATCTTTTTTGGTTTTTACTTGCATGTATGCCTTTAGGCTTAATTGCAGCATTAAGATATAATGTAGGTACCGATTATTTATATACATATATTCCTAACTTTAAACAAATAATAAAAGGAAATTATGATGTTTATAGTGAATGGGGCTTTATTTATATTAATAAATTTTTAGCACTTTTCACATCGAATCCACAAGCAATAATATTTGTAACTGGATTTATATTTATATTCTGTGTAAATCATATTGTCCTTAGATATTCAGAAAATATTTTAATGTCTTTTGTTATTCTTTTAATATCTACAGTATTTTTCATAAGCTTAAATAATGTTAGACAGTCAATAGCGGCAATGATATTTGTTTTTGCATTCCCATATGCAATGAAAAGAAATTTCATTAAATATAGTATTTGTATGGCTATAGCTTTATTATTCCATATGACAGCAATTCCTATCTTTTTCATGTATTTTTTAATAAATTCAAAATTCATGAGAAAGCATTTCTTATTCATCGCATTTTTAATTATTTGTTTTTTACCTTTGCTTGCGAAAGTATTAGTATTAATTTTGGAAAATACAAAATATAATTATTATTTCATATCTGATTTTAATAATGGATCTACAACAAGTATTAATATTATATATGGCTTATTTTATTTCATAGTCTTTTATGTCGTATTAAGGGATGAAATTAAAACAAATAAAATATCATATACATTTGTATTATTTCAATTTTTCTATTTCTTAATATCATTTTCATCAATCTTTATAAGTGTATCTGAAATGATATCAAGAATGTGTTATTATTTCTTATTTTATCAAATAATATCTATTCCTTATGTTATATCAAAAGGAAAGACAAAAAGAGATAGAATATTAATTACATTATTATTTGTTATTACATATTGTGCTTACACATATTATTTCATAATATTAAGAGGATATCATGATGTATTACCATATCATATGATATAATTTTAAAAAGCTATTGATTATTTTAGAAATTTATTAGATAATAGTATTTGACTTTTGTAAATGGAAGGAAGTGAGATTATGGCTGATTACGAATCTAGAAAGACAAGAAAGTCTGTTAAAGAAGCATTAAGCATGGATTATAATATAAAATTATATAAAAGAAAGCCAATATTTGCTTTTATAAAAAGATTATTTGACATAATCTCAAGTTTAATTGGTTTAATTATATTATTAATTCCATTTATTATTATAGCTTTAGCTATAAAAATAGAATCAAAGGGTCCTGCATTATATGGACATAAAAGAATTGGTAAAAATGGTAAAGAATTTAAGGTCTTAAAATTTAGAAGTATGAAAATTGATAATAGACCTTTAGAAGAGATATTAACAGAAGAACAACTAGAAGAATATAGACGTGATTTTAAGGTTACAAATGATCCACGTGTAACTAAGGTTGGTGCTTTTTTAAGAAAAACTTCAATTGATGAATTACCTCAATTAATTAATATTTTAATTGGTCAAATGTCTGTTGTAGGATTTAGACCAATTGTAGATGAAGAATATGATAGATATAAAGATAATAAAGAACTATTAACTAAAGTTAAACCAGGATTAACTGGATTTTGGGCATCACATGGTAGAAGCGATATTCCATATGATGATAGAATTAAGCTTGAATTATATTATTCAGTTAAAAGAAGTCTTTGGTTAGATATAAGAATTTTATATCATACATTCATTCATATATTCACTAAAGAGGGTGCAAAATAAAACTAGAATCTTATATGATTTTAGTTTTTTTTCTTTGTATAAATATGTTATGAAAATAAAAAATATTTTAAAAAAACATATAATGTAGTAAAATATAATATATGTGACGTTTAAAAATCATTATCGAAAGCGGGTGATATTTTGAATAATGATTTATTTGGATTAAATGAAAATGAAGTATTAGAAAGAAAAAATAGCGGTAAGGTTAATGTATGTAAAATTAATGTTGAAAAGAGCTATTTTAGAATTATTTTTGATAATATTTTTACATTATTCAATTTCTTACTTTTAATGATCGCATTAACATTTGTTATTTTTATTATAGTCTTAAATAATAATGGCTATGGTGAAATAGCTAATAAATATTTTGGTGTAACTAAGTTTTTATTTTTAATACCTGTAGTGATGAATATAACAATTGGTACAATTCAAGAAATTCATGGAAAAAT
>CADBQV010000132.1 GCA_902796895.1 uncultured Erysipelotrichaceae bacterium
ATATTAAAACAATGTATAAAAATGGTTTTGATGAAGCTTTAATATCAAAGGCACTTGACTTAGATATAGAATATGTCAAATCTGTTTTAAGTAAATAATTTGATAAAAAAATAATAAAAATATTAAATAATTTTTAAAAGATAGGAATATTATTTCTTATCTTTTTTTCGTCAATTTTTAGAAAAAAATTCATAAAATATTATATATATTTTATATAAGGATAGCAAAGCCTTTTCATCTTGACAAGTAATTTGTTTTGGTCTAATATGTTATAGCAAAGGAAGTGATGACATGGAAAAGGTAATAATTGTAGAGTCTCCAAGTAAATCACATACCATAGGCGAAATTTTAAAAAGCTTTCCTGATTCATATACAGTATTATCTTCTAAAGGTCACGTTTCTGATCTAGCAACAACTGGTAAAGATGGTTTAGGAATTGATATAGCTAATAATTTTAGACCAAGCTATGTTATCATGCCTGAAAAAAAGAAATTAGTTGATGACTTAAAAAAGGCTTGTAAGGGTAAGATGGTATATCTTGCAACCGACCCCGACCGTGAGGGTGAGGCAATAGCTTATCATTTAGCATCAATACTTGGCCTATCATTTGATGAAAATAATCGTATTGAATTTAATGAAATAACTAAAGATGGTGTTAATCAAGGAATTGCTACACCACATAAAATAGATATGAAGATGGTTCATAGCCAAGAAACTAGAAGAATGATTGATAGAATCTTAGGCTTTAAATTATCTAATTTAATGAGAAAGAAGCTTCAATCAAGAAGTGCAGGACGTGTTCAAAGCGTCGCATTACTTTTAATATGTAATTTAGAAAAAGAAATTTTATCATTTATACCTATTACATATTATATGATGGAAGCTGATTTTGGTACATTTAAATTAACTCTTCAAGAAATTAATGGTAAAAAGATTAATGATAATAATAGAATCTTAGATAGAAAAATATTAGAAGACCTAAAGGCATCTTTAAAAGCATTTAAGGTATCAAATATTCAAACTAAGACAGTATCAAGATCATCATATCCAACATTTACAACATCTACTATGGAACAAACTGCATCAAATCGTTTAGGATTCCCTGCAGCAAAAACTATGTCTATAGCTCAAAAGCTATATGAAGGTAAAAAGATTGGTGATGAGGTTGTAGGTTTAATTACATACATGCGTACCGATTCAACAAGACTTGCAACATCATTTGTTCAACAGGTTAAAGATTTTATAGTTAAAAAATATGGTCCTAAATATGTTGGTGCAGGTACTAAGATTAAAAACCAAAAGGGTATGCAAGATGGACACGAAGGTATTCGTCCTACATCTATATTAAGAACACCTGAATCTGTTAAGGCATATTTAAGTGATGAAGAATATAAATTATATAATCTTATTTATAATAGAACTCTTGCATCATTAATGTCTAATGCTTCATTTAGTCAAACTAAAATTGATTTTGAAAATACTAATTCATTATGGTCAACAACTGGACGTGTAATGCTATTTGATGGATTTTTAAAAATTGAAGAAAAAGAAGAAGATGACAAAAATAGCTTAATTCCTGAATTTGTAATTGGTGAGGAATATAATCCTTTTGATGTACAAATATTAGAAAAGATGACACAACCTAAATCTAGATATACTGAAGCATCTATTATTAAGGATATGGAAGAATTAGGTATAGGTAGACCATCTACATATGCTCAAACTATTGATACACTTAAAAAGAGTAATTATATTAAGATAGAGAAAAAATCTATAATACCTACTGAACAAGGTGTTATAACTACAGATAAATTACAAGAATATTTTAAAGATCTAATCAATGTTAAATATACAGCTAATATGGAACTTGATTTAGATAAAATAGCATCAGGTGAAATGGATGAATTAGAAGAATTAAATGAATTTTATAATCATTTTATTCCACTATATGATAATGCTAAAAATAATATGGATAGCCTATATCCAATTGAAACAGATGAAATATGTCCTAATTGTGGTAATAAATTAGTTATAAGATTAGGTCGTTTTGGTGAATTCACTGCTTGTAGTAATTACCCAAGCTGTAAATACATTAAGCAAGAAGAAAAAGAAGATTCAAATAAATCTGTAGATACAGGTATATTATGTCCAATTTGTAAAAGCCATAATTTATTTAAAAGAGTTGCATCACGTGGTAAGAATAAAGGAAATATCTTCTATTCATGTGAGGATTTTAGAAAATGTAAGGCAACATATAATGATATGCCAACAAATGAATTATGTCCTAATTGTAATTCGATGATGCTAAAGGATAAAGATGGCAATTTATATTGTAGTAATAATTGTTTAAATAAAGATGATGAAATAAAAGAAGAAAATGTATTATGTCCTGTATGTAATAAGGGTACATTAATTAAAAGAACTGCATCACGTGGTAAGAATAAAGGAAATGTATTCTTTGGATGTAGTAATTTCCCTAAATGTAAAACAATTATTTCTATAGAAGATTATAATAAATTATTAAATAAATGAAAAAATAGGAAAATAGGTTAAATTTTAGCCTATTTTTCTTTTGATATTAAAAAGTTTATGGTATAATCGTTTTGGTGATTTAAATTGGGATTTTTTGATTTATTTAAAAGAAAAGATAAAAAGAAAAAAGAAAAATATAAGCTAGGTCTTCATAAAACTAGAGAAGGTGCATTATCAAGCTTGAAAGAAATTTTAAGCAAATCAGAAAAAATTGATGATGAATTATTCGACAGATTAGAAGAAATATTTATTATGGCTGATATCGGTGTTGATACAGTTATAGATTTTATTGAACAATTAAAAGAAGAAGTATATCATAAAAAGATTACTAATCCTGTTGATTTACAAGAAATGATTATAGATAAAATGTTTGAAATATATTTAAATGGTGAAATTGTTAATGCCAATTTAAATTTAAATAAAAATGGTTTATCTGTAATTTTATTTGTTGGAGTAAATGGTGTAGGTAAGACTACATCAATTGCTAAAATTGCAAACCAATACAAAAATGAAGGCAAGAAGGTATTACTTGCTGCAGGTGATACATTTAGAGCTGGTGCTATTGCACAGCTTGATGTATGGGCTAAAAGAGTTGGTGTAGATATCGTAACTAAGCCAGATGGATCTGACCCATCAAGTGTAATGTATGATGCAATTAAAAAGGCAAAAGAAGAAAAATATGATATTTTACTTTGTGATACTGCAGGTAGATTACAAAATAAAGTTAATCTAATGAATGAATTATCTAAAATGAGAAGAGTATTACAAAAAGAAATGCCAGATGCACCACATGAGACATTACTTGTTATTGATGCTACAACAGGTCAAAATGGTATGAGCCAAGCTAAAGCATTTAAAGAAGCAACAGATGTATCAGGTGTAATACTTACTAAGCTTGATGGCACATCAAAAGGTGGTATTGTTCTTGCAATACGTCATGAAATGGGTATTCCAATTAAATATATTGGACTTGGTGAGGGCGTAGATGATTTAGAAGTATTTGATATTGAACAATATCTATATGGCCTATTTGCTGATTTCTTTGAAGAATAATTAGTTTAAAATTATATAAGGAATAATAATATGGAACAAAGAGATAGAATTATTGGCTTATATGATATATATAGTCAACTTTTAACTGAAAAGCAAAGATCATATTTTGAAGATTATTATTATAATGACCTATCTTTAGCTGAAATAGCTTCAAATTATAATATATCTAGAAATGGCGTTTTTGATCAAATTAAAAGAACTTGTGAAGCACTTGAATTATATGAATCTAAATTAAAATTAGCATATAAATATAAAAAAATAGAAGAACTTAAAATAGATAGTGAATTATTACAACAAATCACTGATATTTTATGGGAGGAATAATATGGCATTTGATAGCTTAAGCTCTCGTTTACAAATGGGACTTCGTCGTCTTACTGGTAAAGGAAAGCTAAATGAAAATGATATAGATGAAATGCTAAAGGAAGTAAGATTATCTTTACTTGAAGCCGATGTTAACTATAAGGTTGTTAAAAAGTTTTTAGCAAATATTAAAGAACAAGCTTTAGGTGAAAAAATCTTAAAAGGATTAAATCCTGGACAACAGGTTGTTAAAATAGTTCGTGAAGAATTAAAAAAGACACTTGGAGATGAGCAAGTAGATTTAAATATTAAAAATCATGGCACAACTATTGTTATGGCAGTAGGTCTTCAAGGTGCAGGTAAAACAACAGCTGTTGGTAAGATGGCACTTTTCTATCGTAAAAAATTAAAGAAAAAACCAATGCTTATTGCAGCAGATATTTATAGACCTGCCGCAGTAGATCAATTAGTTACATTAGGTAAATCTATAAATGTACCTGTATTTGAAATGGGTACTAAGGTTAAAGCTGAAAAAATAGTTGAAGAAGGATTAAAGAAGGCTAAAGAAGAAGGCTGTGATTTAGTATTTATCGATACTGCAGGTAGACTTCAAATTAATGAAGAATTAATGCAAGAATTAGATAATGTTAAAGAAATAGCTAAACCAGATGAAATCTTACTTACAGTAGATGCAATGGCAGGTCAGGATGCAGTAAATGTCGCACTTGCATTCCATCTAAAGCTAGACATTACAGGTATCATATTAACTAAGCTTGATGGTGATACTCGTGGTGGTGCAGCCTTATCTATTAAAGAGATGACAGGCATACCTATTAAAATTATGTCTACAGGTGAAAAGCTTGACCAAATGGAAATATTCTATCCTGATAGACTTGCAGATAGAATCCTTGGTATGGGTGATGTATTATCTTTAATCGATACAGTCCAAGAAAATATCGATGAAGATGAAATGAAATCTGCAACTGAAAGAATGATGAGTGATTCTTTTAATTATAATGATTTAATTAAGCAATTTAAAATGATTAAAAGAATGGGTTCTATTTCAAAATTATTAGGATTCCTACCTGGTATTGGTAAAATGAAAAATGCCTTATCACAGGTTGATGATAAAGCATTTGATAGAATTGAAGCAATCATTTATTCAATGACTGAAGAAGAAAGACGTCATCCTGAATTAATTGATAAAGACTTCAAACGTCGTGATCGTATATCTAAAGGTTCTGGTAGATCTATTCAAGAGGTTAATAGACTTAGAGATACATTAAGCCAAATGAAGCAATCAATGAAGCAAATGAAGAATATGGATGAAGATTCATTAAAGCATATGCAACAACAAGCTAAAGCTGGCAATTATCAAGCAATGCCTAATATGCAACAGCCTAAACAAAGAAAAGGTAAAGGTAAGGGCAAAGGCCAATTTAGATTTTAGTATAAATCCATGTCTTTCATGGATTTATCTTTTTAGGAGATAATATAATGAAATTAATTTCAAGTATTTATAATGACTTAGAATTAAAACTTAATATAAATTATCTTGATGGTGCCATTTTAATGGTGCCATATTTAGCTTTAAATTATGATAAAGAAAATAATTTAAATGTAGATGAAGCAATTAAATTATTAAATGATTCTAATAAAATTGTTATTTTAGGTATTAATAAAATATTTAAGCCAAGTGAAATAGATATGGCTAAAGAATTTATTAATAAATATAAAGATTTAAATTTATATTTCTATACAGCTGATATGGGTATTAATAATATATTAATTGAATTAGGTATGTCTAATAAAATTATATATAACCCTGAAACTATGATTACTAATTACTTAGATTTAAGTGTCTTAAATGAATTTAAATTTGATGCGTATGGCTTAAGCCTTGAAATAACATTAAATGATTTAAAATTATGTTATGAAAAAACTAATGCTAATATAATTTATCAATTATTTGGATATCGTTTAATGTTTTATTCTAATAGACAATTATTATCTTTATATGAGAAAAAAATAAATATGGATATTCCAAAAGAAGGATATTTAAAAGAAATAACAAGAAATGATTATAATCCAATAATTGAAAATGAAAATGGAACATTAATATATAGACCATATATCGTATCTATGATTAATGAATTTAGAAATTTATCATTTTTAAAATATGGTTATATTGAATCATATAACATTGATAAAAATACATATCAAATTATATTAAAAACATTTTATGATCTAAATTTAAATAAAATAACTAATGATGAGGCTATAAATATTATTAATAATTTAAATTTAAATATCTCAGATGGATTTAAATATAAAGATAGTGTATACCAAAAGGAGGAATTGAAAATTGGCTAAATTTGAACTTCTCGCTCCAGCTGGTGATTTAGAAAAATTAAAGGTAGCTATTTTATATGGTGCTGATGCAGTATTTATTGGTGGACAATCTTTTTCACTTAGATCTAGAGCGTCTAATTTTACAATTGAAGATATAAAAGAAGCTTGCAATTTTGCTCATAAGCATAATGCTAAAATCCATGTAACATGTAATATAGTTATGCATAATATGGATACAACAGGCATTTTAGATTATTTAAAAAAATTAGAAAATGCTGGTGTTGATTGTATTATTGCCTCATCAATTTATATTTTAAAATTAGTTATTGAAAATACTAAAATGGAAGCACATGTTTCAACTCAAACATCATCATCAAACGAAGAAGCAGTGAAATTTTATTCTAAGCTTGGTGTAAGTCGTGTTGTATTATCTAGAGAATTATCACTTGATGAAATCGAAAGAGTGAAAAAATCTACTAATACAGATTTAGAAGTATTCATTCATGGTGGTATGTGTGTATCATATAGCGGCAGATGTATGTTATCAAATAATATGACAAATAGAGATGCTAATAGAGGTGGATGTGCACATTCATGTAGATGGTGCTATGATTTTATAAAGGATGATAAAATATATAATCCTGAAGGTGATTATTTTGCAATGTCAAGTAAGGATTTATGTGCTATAAAAGCAATCCCTAGATTAATTGATTTAGGAATTAATTCTTTTAAAATCGAAGGTAGAATGAAATCACTTCACTATATCGCAACTGTAGTAAATGCATATAGAAAAATAATAGATGAATATTTAGAGACTAAAGAAATCAAAGATTTTAATAAATATATTGATCAAATATCTAAGGCAGAAAATAGATTAACCGCAACAGGATTTTTATTTAACATGCCTACAATAAATGAACAATTATATGACTTAAATTTAACAGTACCAACAAAGGATTTTATCGGTATTGTTAAAGAATATGATAAAGAAAATAAAATCGCATATATTGAACAAAGAAATTATTTTGAACCTAATTCAACAATTGAAGTATTTAGCCCTTCTAAAACATTTAAAATAAACATTAAAGAAATATATGATATGGATGGAAATGTTGTAGATGCTGCACGTCACCCACTTCAAAGATTATATTTTAAATGTGAAGAAGAATTAAAGCCATACGACCTATTAAGATTGTAGGTGATTAATATTTATACATTTAATGATTTGAATTTAGATATTCAAATAATATTAAAGCCAAAAAATAAAAAAATATGGATAAGAATTATTAAACCAAACATCTTAAAAATAACTACACCAGTTAGGCTTAATAATAATGATATATATAAATATGTATCTAAAAATTATTCATATATAAAAAAGGTTTTATGTGAAAAAGAAGAATTAA
Organism: uncultured Erysipelotrichaceae bacterium; assembly: GCA_902796895.1. GTDB lineage: Bacteria > Bacillota_I > Bacilli_A > Acholeplasmatales > Anaeroplasmataceae > Anaeroplasma. The sequence goes on from CADBQV010000132.1 coordinate 7,647, forward strand.
AAGAAGATTTAATACATTTATTTGGATATGAATATAAATTGAAAGAAGAATTATCTAATATAGATGATATTAAAATAGAAAATCAAAATATAATCATATATCATAAGATTAATTCTAATCCAAAGGATATATTATATTCATTTTATAATTTAAAATTAAAAGAATTTGTATTAAATTATCTTGATGAAGCGAAAAGAAAATTAAATATAGATGATGATATTATATTTGAATATAAAGATGTTAAAACATATTTTGGTGAATGCTTTTATAAAAGAGGTAAAATAATACTTGCATCAAAGCTTGCAAAATATGAAGCTATCTATATATTAAGTGTAATATATCATGAGCTAGCCCATTTTCATTATCACAATCATCAAGCATCATTTTATAATTTATTAGAAAAAGTATTTCCTAATTATAAATATTATCAGCATAATTTAAGAAAAATAAAATATAGGGATATTTATTAGTACTTGAAAATAGATTAAAATTTATGTATAATATACAAGAATTTGTTTTTAAGATTAATCTTGGAGGAATAATATGGAAAATAATTATGTAGAGATGACACGTGAACATCAACAAGAATTACAACAAAGATTAGATTTCTTAATTAATGTTAAACGTGAAGAAATAAAAAAAGCAATCGCTGAAGCACGTGAACAAGGTGACTTAAGTGAAAATGCTGATTATAGTGCAGCAAGAGAAGATCAAAGCAACAACGAACATGAAATTGAAGAAATTCAAAAGCAATTAAAATTTGCAAGAATCGTTGATAAAATCTTCATTAAGGTTTTATATGTTGATTTAAAGAAAGAATATGAATTTGAAATTTGTGGTAATGAATCTAAACCATTCGA
>CADBQV010000133.1 GCA_902796895.1 uncultured Erysipelotrichaceae bacterium
GAAGATTTAAATGAGTATTTGAATTTCTTAGAAGAAGCTAAAAAAAGAGATCATAAAAAATTAGGTAAAGAATTAGATTTATTTATGATAAGTGAATACGGACCTGGATTTCCATTCTTTTTACCAAACGGTATGATTGTTAGAAATGAACTTGAGAATTTCTGGTATAGTGAACATACAAAAGAAGGATATGAATTTATTAAAACTCCAATAATGTTAAATAAAGAATTATGGGAATTATCTGGACACTGGTTTAACTATAGAGAAAATATGTATACTAGTGAAATAGACGATAAAGTATTTGCTATTAAACCAATGAACTGTCCTGGTGGAATGTTAGTTTATAAGAATTCATTACATTCATATAAAGATTTACCACTTAGAATAGGTAAACTTGGTCAAGTACATAGACATGAAGCTAGTGGAGCGTTAAATGGACTATTTAGAGTTAGAACATTTACTCAAGATGACGCTCATTTATTTATGAGAGAAGATCAAATTGAAAGTGAAGTAGTAAGATTGATTAATTTCATTGATAGAATATATTCTATATTTGGATTAACTTATTCTATAGAATTATCTACAAGACCTGAAGAAAAATATATTGGTGATATAGAAGTATGGAATAGAAGTGAAAAAGCTTTAGAGGATGCTTGTCATGCTGCTGGACATGATTGTAAAATTAATCCGGGAGATGGAGCTTTCTATGGACCTAAATTAGACTTCCATATTAAAGATTCGTTGGGTAGAGTATGGCAATGCGGAACTATTCAATTAGATATGAATTTACCTGAAAGATTTGATTTAACTTATATAGATAGTGATGGTAGTAAAAAAAGACCAGTTATGTTACATAGAGTAATATATGGTTCAATAGAAAGATTCATTGGAATATTAATTGAACATTATGCTGGTGCATTTCCACTTTGGTTAAGTCCAGTTCAAATAAATATTATTCCAGTTAATAATGAATATCATTTAGAATATGCTAAAGAATTAAAAGAGAAATTTGAAGAAATGAACTTTAGAGTAAAACTAGATGATAGAGAAGAAAAACTATCTTATAAGATGAGAGAAAGTCAAACTAAGAAGATTCCATTAACTTTAATTATTGGTGATAAAGAAAAAGATGGAAAACTAATTAGTTATAGAAAATTTGGTAGTCAAGAAACATTTACTATGGAAATACCAGAATTTATCGAAGCAGTTAAAAATACAATTAATGATAAAAAATATAATTTATAGTATTTACTTTGCATGATAAATATAACGCATACAACATTAGCAAGAAAAAACACTAGAATTTAACAAATAATTACAATAGTTGACATTTAATCAATGTAGTGTTAAATTTATTTTGGTAGGTGAAAATGGAAGAATTTGTACAAATATCATCAACTGCATCTAATGAATTAGATTTGTTTGTAGAAAATTGCAATTTGTTTGCTGTTTTTGATGCGCCTTGTAACTTGATTTTTGTTGATAATTTTATACAAAATATTAAAAAATTTAGAGATGTTTTTTACTCAAATGGATTGAGTGATAACATCTTTTTTTCGTGTAAGTGCAATAAAAGTTTGGCGCTCTTAAAATATTCAGCTCAGGAACATTGCGGCGTTGAGGTCTCCAGTTATTATGAATTAAAAGATGCTTTAAAATTTACCCATAAAACAATTTCGTCTGGTCCTGCCAAAAGTAAAGAATATATAGATTTAGCAATTAAGAGTAATTCGATAATATCAGTAGATGATATTGAGGAACTAAAAGTGATAAAGCAATTTAATAGTGCCGTAAGTGTTATGATTAGAATATCTAATTTGTTGAATATTGTTAGTAGGTTTGGAGTTAATACTTCACAAATCAAATCATGTTTAGAAATTATTAAAAATTCTAAAATAAATTTAATTGGTTTTTCCTTTCATATCAATAATTATTCAGTTGAGGATAGAGTAAAAGCAATTTTAGAAGTAATTGAATTAGTAAATAAATATAAAATAAATATAAAATATATAGACATAGGCGGTGGTTTTCCCTCTAATTACTGTTCTAAAACACAGTTTGATAAATTTTTAAAAAATAATAATGCAAATATGTATTTTAAAAATAAAAAAATTGAAGATTTCTACCCTTATTATTCAAAATGTGCTGATGAAAAAGCATTAAACTATATATTAAAAAGTGTTAAACATAGGTTAAATAATATTGAAATAATAATTGAACCAGGTAGATCATTGTTAAAAAATGTTGGTTTAACAATATTTAAAGTCATGTATTTAAAACGTCTTCAAAATGAAAGCAATTTGATTGTTACAAATGGAAATATAAATTGTTTATCTGAGCAATGGTTTAATACTGATTATCTTATTGAACCCAAATTATATATGAAAGGTAAGCATAATAAAATACTTAACTATTATGCTAGTGTTTGTGGCAATCTTTGTTTAGAGCAAGATATGATTACATGGAGAAAAATTAAATTTAATTATCTTCCTTTACCAGGTGATTATTTAATTTATTATAATACAGCCGCATATCAAATGGATTCAAATGAAAGCGAATTTCATAAAATCCCTGTTTTAAAAAAATATATTATTGAAAAAGTTGATAATAAATATTTAATTAAGGAGGATGGAAAATATGATTGCTAAAAACGTTATTGACTTAATTGGAAATACTCCTATGATAAAAATTAAGCTAAAGAATAATGATTGGGATATATATTTAAAATTAGAAAAATATAATCCAGGTGGAAGCATGAAAGATAGAATGGCCCTTAATATGATTGAAAAAGCGGAAATTAATGGAAGGCTTCAACCGGGAGGTACAATTATTGAATCATCATCGGGCAATACTGCCATTGGACTAGCAATAGTTGCAGCTATAAAAGGTTATCAATTTATAGCTGTTGTTGATCATCATGCTAGCAAAGAAAAAATAGATATGATTAAAGCGTACGGAGGAAAAATAGTTATGGTTGGTGAAGACCATGCTGCAGACGAAGTGGCAGTCGTAGAAAGGGAAAAGACTGCAAGAAAAATGGCCCAAGAAATGGATAAAGCTTTTTTTCCAAATCAGGCTGATAATTTTGATAATAGGGATGCATATATTGATACATTAGCGAGTGAGCTAGTAAATGATTTAGGTAATATAGATGAGCTATATACAGCCATAGGAACGGGTGGAAGTGCCTGCGGAGTTTCACTTGGATTGAAAAAGAGAAATAAAAAAACAAGAATAAATGTGATAGAACCTGTCGGTTCAATAATATTTGGTGGCAAAGGAGGAAGCTATTATCAATCAGGTACGGGTAATCCATCTGATGCTTCTATTCCCAAAATTATTGATTATTCGTTGATTGATAATAATTTATATGCCAGTGATTCAGAGGCATTTAATACATGCAGGTATTTTGCTAAAAAATATGGATTACTAATAGGAGGTTCTTCCGGAGGTGTAATATTTAAAGCTCTACAAGATATAAATAAAAAAAGTGGCAAAGGAGTTGCAGTAATACTATTATGTGATGGTGGTGAAAAATATATAAATAGTATATTTAATGATGAGTGGATGCAAAATCATAATTTAATAGATACAAATATTGAGAAGATTTTAGAAGAATTATTAACGGAGGAATTATGAGAACAGAAAAATGGGAAGAAGAAACATTAAATTATTTAACTGATTTATATAAAAATTTCTGGAAAGAATTATCAACAGAATGTATGAAATGTTTTAGAATTGATTCACATGAGTTGTTTTCTAATAATGTTAAAGAATTAAAAAAATGGCAAGAGCAAAAAATATATAATTACTGGAAAAAATATGTTGATGACTTCGATATAGCATATCATAAGTATTATATAGATAGGACATCTACTTTTGATGTAAGATTTATACCAGATGATATTTTTGTAGGATATATAGATGGTTATTTGAATAATAGGGAAATAGAACCTGGAGTAGCTGATAAAAATTATTTTGATATTTATTTAAAAGGATTTAAATTGCCAAAAACATATGTTCATTTAATAAATGGAGTTTTCGAAGATGATAAGTATACAATTATTTCAAAAAATAAGGCTATAGATATATTATCTAAGCAAAAGAATATAACAATTAAACCGAGCATGGCTTCATATGGGGGTAAGAATATTGCCTTTTTAACAAATCCGACTAAAAAAGATATTAAAAATTTTTTAGACAATAATGAATGTAATAATTTAATATTTCAAGAAACAATTGTTCAATCAAATGAAACTGCGAAATTGCATCCAAATTCATTAAATACAATTAGAATTATGACATTATTAATAAATAATGAAATAAAAATATTGCCAGCAGCATTTAGAATTGGTGTTGGAGAATCAAAAGTAGATAATGCAAGTTTTGGAGGAATATATTGCAAAATTAATTCTAATGGTACGCTTTCAAACTTTGCATATAATGCTTTAGGTAAAAGGTATGATTTGCATCCGGATGGAGGAAAGTTCAATGAAGTTAAAATACCACACATGGCCAAAATTAAAAAAGTTGTATCATTAGCAGCACAAAGATTTCCACATTTTAGATTGATTGGATGGGATATTGCACTTAATTCTATGAATGAACCTGTAATAATTGAAGCCAATTTAACAATGAGTGGATTAGATGTTATAGAAACCATATGTGGTCCGTTATTTGGAGAATATACTGACAAAATATTAGATGAAATTTTTTTAACAAAGCATACAAAACCAATAAGTATTGATATTTCCCAATATGTTTAAGGAGGGTATTATGGAAGAAAAAGAAGAATATATATATGCTGGAGTGCCTAGATTTATGGGTGGAAAATTAATAAATGAAAATGAAATAAAAAAATATGATGTAGTTTTTTTAGGTGTTCCATGTGATTATGGCGCATCATATAGATTGGGAGCGAAATATGCTCCTCGTCAATTAAGAGAATATTCATTTTGGGATAGAATATACGGTCAAGAATTATACGATTTAGATCACAATGAATATGTTAAAACTAATACTTTAAAGATTGCCGATATTGGAGATGTTTATGTAGATCCTACACACCCAAACAAAAATCAAAATGCGATTTCTAAAAAAACATATGCTATTGCAAAGAATAGTTTTCCGCTTGTTTGTGGCGGGGATCATTCTATAACATATGGAAGTTTTCGAGGCGTTTTTAAAGCAATGAAAGAAAAATATCCTGACTATAATATTGGAATTATCCATTTTGATGCTCATTTGGATTTAGAAGATAAATATTTGAATATGCCAGAAGTATGGCATGGCAATGTTTTTAGAAAACTGATAGAAGATAAATACTTGGAAGGTGAAAATTTATATTCTATTGGTCCAAGAGGTGTGGTTGGACGTGAATGGGTAGATTATGCCAAATCAAACAACATCAACATTTATACTGCAAATATGGTAAAGCAAAAAGGAATTATAAATGTAATTAATGAAATTAAAAATAAAAATCACGGCAAGAAAATCAAATTTTACATTACATTTGATATAGATTGTTTGGATGTATCATATATATTTGGAACAGGAACTCCACAATGTAATGGGTTGACTCCTTATGATGCTGATGAAGCATTAAGAAATCTAAATGGATTAGATTTGTGTGGATTTGATATGGTGGAATTAAATCCTTCTTTAGATGATTCACATAGTTCATTTGTTATAGCGTGTGAATTAATATATCATTTTTTAGCTTTTGGATATAAAAAATAGGTGTGAGTATGAATACTTTTGCAGGCCAAAAAAATTATAATGAATATTTTAAAAGAAAGTCTAAAGAATTGAACCTATTAGATTCTCAGTTAATATTGGAAAATCAAAATGTAATATTAAATATAAAAAAAGTATTTAATGATAAATTAAAAGCACAATCAAAAATGAAAATTAAAACACTTAAAAAAATGTATAATTATCAAAATACATCCCGAAATATTCAAAAATATAGAGATAAGAAAATAAGATTACGCTATAATTATCAAAGATATGATATACATATTAATTTAAATAATTATATGAACTTATTTTATGGAATAGATAATATTAATTATAAGTATGTTTTTACCAACTGCGGTATGAGTTCATTACATGCTACAATTGAAGCCCTAAACAAAAAATTATATAGGATTTATAGCAAAGGTAATATTTATGTTGAAACCGAGAGATTGATAACTGACTATTTAAATAATCACCATAATTATAAATATAAGTGTTTATTATTAGATACTGTCTCATTCAAATCACTTAATAATATATTAGAAAATATAGAAATTAATAAATATGATGCATTTATACTAGATTCAACACTCTACACCAAAAATGAAATTCAAAAAATAATTAGTCAAATAATTGCCAAGAAGAAATTATTAATAGTTGTTCGCAGTCATACAAAATTAGATATGTTGGGCTGCGAGTGGGCTAATCTGGGTTCTATTTGTCTTATATCTAACGATGAAAAAACGCTTGATGATTTATATAAAGAAATGAGAGTTATTTTATCATTTACTGGAGGTTTTGCATATTTTAATAGCATTCCTCAATATTGGTTAAATAGGAAATTTAAAGAATTATCTGAAGCAAGAAATGCAGCCATTATAAATAACACTGAATATATTTATAGGAAACTGAGAATGGAACTTAAAAATATAGAAATAATAAAACCCGATCATAATAGATTTATTTTAATTAAACCTAATAGATTTATAGACTATAAAAGATTAGAAAAGGATCTTCATTATTATTCAGAGCATTCCCCTTTAAGTGGTTTAATTAATTATGCTGATAGTTTTGGATTAGATAGTTTTGGAATTAATGGATATTATATAAATATGTCATCCAAAACTGAAGTAATTAGAATTTCACCTAGTGATTATCCAACAGAAATATGTGATTTAATTATAGATGATTTTATTAGTTGGATTAAGAAATATTTGAATATTAAGGAGTAAGGTATGGTAATTGATAAAAAAATTATAAAAAATATTTATAAAGATGATGTACCAATATATTTATATGATCTAGATGCCATAAAAGAAAACATTGATAATATTTCTAACTATATGCCAAGTAATTTTTTATTATATTATGCAATTAAAGCAAATCCAAATAAACATATCCTAAAATATATTAAGTCAAATAAGAATATATCTGGCTTTGAAGTTGCCTCCTCTGGAGAACTAAAAAAGGCTTTACATTATTATAAAAATAAAAATATA
>CADBQV010000134.1 GCA_902796895.1 uncultured Erysipelotrichaceae bacterium
GATCGTGATGAAGATGATGAAGATAATGAAGAATCTGAAGATCAATATGATGAAGATGACTTCGACAGTGATCTAGATGATGACTTAGAAGATGAAGACGAAGATAATTACGATGAAGAGAAATATAACAAGTACATGGATGATTATGAAGACATGTATGAGGATAACTAATTAACATTATTTCACATAATTTTAAGATAATATTTCTACAATTGGTAATTAAAATAAAGGTGTCTTAAGAATATTTTCCCCAAATTTATTCATAGACAACCTTAACTCTCCCAATTTCAAATAGGCACAACCACTTTTGGTTGTGCTTTATTTTTTTTTATTATAAAATAATAATTAAGAAGGTGATATTTTGTTTAAAATAGCTATTGTAGAGGATGAAGAGAATTTATCTTTAGTAACAAAAAAATATTTAGAAAAAGAAGGATATGAGGTTATAACATTTACAACTGGTGAAGATGCTATAGCTATGATAGGAGATAGTATCGATTTATGGATATTAGATATTATGCTTCCTAGTAATATTTCAGGATATGATTTAATTGTTAAAATAAAAGAAAATAATCCTAAAAAACCAGTAATATTTACTAGTGCTCGTGTTGAAGAGTTTGATCGTATTACAGGATTAAGCTTAGGTGGTGATGATTATCTATCTAAACCATTTAGTAATAGAGAATTAGTATTAAGAGTTAAAAATATATTATCTAGAACTTATTCAACTGAAACTAAAGCTGAAGCAAAAGAAGAATTAGTAAATGGATATTTAGTTAATTTTGACAAACGAAATGTTACAGAAAATGGTCAAAATATTAATTTAACATCTAAAGAATATGATTTATTGTTATTTTTACTTAAAAACAAGACTAAAGCATATTCAAGAAACCAAATATTAGATAGTGTTTGGGGTGATGATTATTTTGGTTCTGATAGAGTTGTAGATGATTTAATGAGAAGATTAAGAAAGAAAATGCCTAACTTAAGTATCGAAACTATTTATGGTTATGGCTATAGATTGTTAGGATGAAAAAGAATATATCAATTTCAAGTCAATTATTAATAATAAATTTCGCATTATTATTAATTGCAGAATTAGCATTTAGTGTCGCAATGATTATATATATAAGTAATATATCTATTACTGAAACATATGATAAATTAATGACTTATGGTTTACTTTCCAATCATGAGGATTTAGATTTAGATAAACTAGATTATTTAGGACTAGGTGTTGATAGTTATAAATGTATAGATGGTAATATTGAATCTAATTTTGATGATTATAATCTATCAAAAGGTGATATGGATTTAATAATAGAAAAAGTAACAAAAGAAAAAGAAATTAATAAAGAAGAATATATTATAAATGATAGAATAATGTTAAGAAATAATACATATTATTTTTCATTAAATACTAAAGATGATCTAAAATCATATGTAATAGTTTTAACAAGCTCTGATTATGTTAGAAATAATGTAAAAAGAATCGTTTTATCAGTAAATTTAATATTCTTATCAGTTATTTTAATTACTGTATTTATTATTTATATTTGGAGTAGTAATCTTTCAAAAAGATTAAGAAGATTACAAAAACATATCATTTCACTTCCTAAAAACGAATATAGAGAAAAATATTTAGATATATATGATGATGAAATAGGCGAATTATCATTATCTGTTGAAAGAATGAGAAAAGAAATATGCGAAAATGAAAGAATAAAAACTGAGATGCTGCATAATTTAAGTCATGACTTTAAAACACCAATTTCAGTTATTAAATCATATACTGAGGCAATGCAAGATGGTGTAGAAGATGTAGGTGTCGCAACAGATAAAATATTAGAACAATCTGATATATTAAAAAAGAAAGTTAATAGATTGATTCAATATAATAAATTAGAATATTTCGATGATGAAACATTATTTGAAAAGGTAAATATTAAAGAGGTTATTAATGATATTGTAGAAAATTATAAATATCAATTAGACAATATTGAATTTGTCTTAGATGTAGATGATAATATCTATTTTAGAGGTATTAAAGAGAATTGGTATATTATAATAGATAATATTATAGATAACGCAAAAAGATATGCTAAAACACAAATTAAAATTATATTAAAGCCAAAAAGACTTAGAATCTATAATGATGGTGAGCATTTAGATGAAAAATTTGTTAATTCTGAATTTAAGCCATATGAAAAAGGTAGTAAAGGACAATTTGGTTTAGGTATGTCAATAGTTCAAAAAACAGTAAATTCTTATGGAATGAATTTATATGCAGTAAATGAAGAAGTAGGAGTTTCATTTATAATACAAGAAGATATTGATAATAAATAATAAAAAGGGAAAAATGTGATTTCATTTTTCCCTTTTATTCTATTTTACTTCAACTGAAGTTATATTAAATGATCTATCAGTAGCGCTAATAGCTGTCATAAATTGAATTCCGTTTATTTGATTAAATGAAAAACCTTCAATATTAATTGTTGTATCATTTATTTTTAAAGTAGCTGTTTTATTATCATAATCTATTGTAATAACAATAGTATAGCTCTTGCTTGATTCTACAGCTAGTGTAGATGCAACCTCAGTTTTACCACCATCTATAGAATAACCCCATTTTTTAGCATCGCTACTATTTAAGCCACATGATCTAATAGCTATATTGTTACTACCATCAAGTAATGTTAATATAGACCATTTACTACCAACACCATTTAAGCTTAAATCAAGTTTATATGTATGAGTACCTGTTGTATATGTATTTTCAAACATATAATAAGCAAATGTAGTTTTATTATTAGCACTATCTATGACAGAAATTGTATTATTTGAATCAATAGTTACTACATTAGTAGTAGAATATTCATCTATTGCTTCAGTGCTTGATATTGCTTTATTACTACCATCTAATTCATAAGTTAGTACTTTTCCATAAATTCCTTTTTGTGTTGGAATATCAGTTGTATATGTTGCATTTTCTTTTGTAGGAGTAACTGGAGTATCATTTGTTTCTTCTACATTTTTTGAATAATCTAATGCAACATTTAATCCTGCACCTGCAATTGTAGGTATTAATTCATAAATGTCATCTTCTTTATGCATTAATTGAACCTTACTAATGTTGTTTACATCATCATAGTAGAATAAATCTTTATTAGTATCAAATGTAGAATAATCAGTTTTTTGATCTGGCATACATGTATTAGGTACTAAATCAGTACGATTAGTTACATAATGAGTATTATCTGGTGTAATAGAAGATGTAGCATCAACTATATTTTTATATAATTTAATTACACCGCCTGCTGATGTAGTAAATGTTTTGTTAGTTTTTTCGAAGTAGCATCTTTCAATGAATGTATATGCAGTATTATTTATTTGCATATTAGTTCCAGTTGATTTGTAATAATAACAGTTATAAATATGAATATTTGAATTTCTTGTAAATGGTAATCTAGAACCACAAGAATTATAGAAATTATGATGGAATGTTATATTATATTGGTAGCTTGAAGAACCAGAACCAATTAATGCAGTTTTATGTGTGTTATTATATCTACAATAAGAAATAGTTAAGTCATGTGCTGATTTAAAATCAGTAGAACCATCGCCCTCTTGCTTATCATTTTCGTAACATACATCCCAATTGTTTTTACCTTGATTAAATGTACAATTATGAATCCAATATGAGCTATGTAATGTTACATCTTTTGCACCTTGAATACCTATTGCATCTTCAGTATAATCACTAAATTCAATATTTTTAACTTCTATTGAATCACATTGATTGAAGCAAAAACCCCATTGGAATATTTTAGCGTTAGCACCAACACCCTCAATAGTAATATTATTTCCGCCTCTTACATCTAATTCATTATAATATGAATCATATTCTTTATATCCTGAATCTTTATCAGGTTCTATATTTTTTAATATATTATTAGTTAAGCCATCTAAGTGAGTAATACCTTTTTTAATATCATTACTAAATGAATTAATATTATATTTTAAAATATCTGCCTCACTTATTTTATAATAATTGCTTGAAGGAGCAGTATCAGGATTTTTTAATTCATTTGCTGTAGTTTCTTCCCAGTTAACTTGACTAAATGTTTTATCTAGATTAGTCATTCTATCAGCAGTAGAACCAGCACCATGAGCCTTATAGTTCCATTGTTGTGTTTGAATTTCACCAATGATTCTAACATCTAATGATTCGTTAGTATTTTTAGCTGCTTTAATGATATTTACTAAACCAACTCTCTTTTCGCCATCAACTGTTGCTTCAACAGTATTTTTGTTTTTATCATTTACATAAACAACGATTGCGTTATCTTTAAGTGTACCATCATATTTATAAGCACCAACATCTTTGTTATTGAAATGAGCATAGCCTGATCTATCATCTTCAACAACTGCTAATGCATTAGATGTAACAACATCACCAGTATTTAATTGTTTAATACTAAATGTATAACTTCCAGCCTTTAAGCCTAAAATATCAGCTCTTGCTACATTATTTTCAATTCTAATTAATTCTTTATCTAATTTAACATCTTTATTATCTACTTTATAAGA
>CADBQV010000135.1 GCA_902796895.1 uncultured Erysipelotrichaceae bacterium
ATGCCAACTTGGATCAATTTATTTAAGATTCAAGTTCCATCATAAAATATATGGCAAGAAATTATTAAAGCCATATAAGAAGGATGCGTATTTTATGTATGGCAATCATACACAAGATATTGCAGATGCATTAATACCTACTATGGTAAATGGCTATAAGGATACATATGTTATCGTACATCCTAATAATGTATCAATGCCATATTTAGGTAGAGTAACTCCATCAATGGGAGCTATACCTTTACCTGATGATATTAAAGCTTCTAAAAATTTTATAAAATGTGTTTCTAAAAGAATAAAAGATAAACATGTAATTATGATTTATCCTGAGGCTCATATTTGGCCTTATTGTACATTTATAAGACCATTTAAGGATTTATCATTTAGATATCCTATAGAATATGATAAACCAGCATTTTGTTTTGTTAATGTCTATAAGAAAAGAAAAAATGATAAAGTAAGAATTGAAACACATATAGCTGGACCATTTTATCCTGATAAGAATTTAAGTAATAAGGATGCAAGAATTAAATTAAGAAATGAAATATATGATAAGATGGTTGAACTTTCTAAATTAAATGAAGTAGAAGTAATAAAATATGTAGAAGGAGATAAGAAAAATGATTAACATACTTCTTTGTGGAAATGATAAAGTATTTGATGGTTTTTTAACTACTATGCTATCAATTTTAAAAAGAAATGAATCTAAAGAAACTTTTACCTTCTATATATATACAATGGATGTATCATATATTAATCCTAAATATGAAATATTAAATGATTATATGGCAGATATCTTAGATAGAACTGCAAAAAAATATAATAAGGATAATAAAGTAATAAAAATAGATGTAATTGATTTATATAAAAAAGAATTTGCAAACAGTCCTAATGAGAACTGTTATGCATCTCCATATACATTATTAAGATTATTTGCTGATATTGTTCCTAATATGCCAGATAAATTAATATATCTAGATATTGATTTAATAGTAAATAGAGATATTAAGTTATTATGGGATATAGATGTATCAAATTATGAATATGCAGCAGCAAGGGATCAATATGGTAAATTCTTAATTAAACCAAATTATATTAATGCTGGTGTCTTGTTATTTAATTTAAAGAAAATGAAAGAAACTAAGATTTTAGAAAAAGCAAGACAATTAATTAAAACTAAAAAATTAGTTTTTGCAGATCAAAGCGCATTAATAAGAAGTACAACAAAAAGAAAGATGCTACCACAAAGATTTAATTGTCAAGCTATGCTTACAAAAAGATGTGTTATAAGACATTTTTCAAAAAGATTGTATTGGCTTCCATACCCACATGTTGAAAACATTAAGCAGTGGCATATTGATAAGGTTCATTATAAATTAAAATATCATCAATTTGATGATGTATTAAATGAGTATTTAGCTATAAAGAATACCTACTTTAAGGAGGATTAGAAAATGGAAAACATTCATATATTCTTTGCTTGTGATGATAGATTTGTTAAATTTACTTATGTAACATTAAAATCTATTATGGAAAATGCATCTAAAGATTATTTTTATAATTTCTATATTTTAAATACAGATATTAAAGAAGATAATAAAATATTATCTAAATCATTTGTAAAGGAATATAAAAATATAAAAATAGAATTTGTTGATGTATCAAATTATTTAGTTCAAATGAAGGATGTATTACCTTTAAGAGATTATTATTCAAATGCTACATATTATAGATTATTTATTGCTGAAATGTTTAAAGACATCGATAAAGCAATCTATATCGATAGCGATACAATCGTAAAAGGCGATATATCTAAATTATATAATGTTAATTTAGAAAATAATTTAGTTGGTGCTTGTCATGAACAAGCAATGGTTCAAAATGATGTATTTGGTGATTATGTAAATATTAATCTAGGTTTAGATAGATATAATTATTTCAATGCAGGTATGCTTGTTATAAATACTAAATTATTTAGAGAAGAATGTGTATTAGATCAATTTTGTGATATAGTATCACTTTATGAATGTAAGGTTACCCAAGATGAAGACTACTTAAATATCATTTGTAAGGATAGAATTAAGTGGGTTGGTGATAACTGGAATACAGAAATATATGGTGATATTAAATATGATGAAAAAGATATTAATATGATTCACTATATAATGTGGCATAAGCCATGGCATTTTTCAGGTGTAGAATATGAAGATTATTTCTGGAAATATGCTAAAATGACTCCATTTTATAATGAATTTAAAGAAATATTAAATAATTATTCTGATGATTTAAGATTAAGAGATAAAGGACAAGCTGAAAAGCTAGAAGCACTAGCTATAAGCGAAACTAATAAAGAAATCAAATATGTAGATGTTATTCATAAAAGAAAATCATTAGATAGATTACAAGTATTATCTAGAATTAGACAATATGAAAATGAAAATAGATTTTCTGAAGATGTTGAATTAGATCCACCATCTAGACCAATTAAGGCAGGAGAGGTAGATTATACTAAAAAGAAAATCAGAAGTAAGCTTAAAACTAAATTTGCATATTTCATTGCAAGACGCTATTTAAATAGAATAAATAGAAATAAAACAATGATTGTTAAAGACATTATAGGTAAAGAAAACCTAGCAAATGTTAAAACAGGTGCAGTATTAACATGTAATCACTTTAATGCCTTAGATTCATTTGCGATTCAAATGGCATATGAAGCATCATGTAACACTAGAAAGAAGAAGTTCTATAGAGTAATTAGAGAAGGTAATTACACATCATTTCCTGGCTTTTACGGCTTTTTAATGAGAAATTGTTATACTCTTCCTTTAGCATCAAGTCAAAGTGCATTAAAGGAATTTATGAAATCTACTAATGAAATACTTCAAAAAGGTGATTTAGTATTAGTTTATCCAGAACAATCAATGTGGTGGAATTATAAAAAGCCAAAACCACTTCAAAAGGGTGCATTCCAATTTGCAGTAAATAATAATGTACCTGTTGTTCCATGCTTTATCACAATGAAAGATAGTGATTTAATTGGAAAAGATGGATTTAATATTCAAGAATATACAATTCATATATTAAAGCCTATATATCCAGATCCACTTAAGAGTAAAAATGAGAATTTAAATTACTTAATGGAAGAAAATTACCGTATGTGGGTTGAATTATACGAAAAAACATATAATACAAAGCTTGAATATAATATAGCTTTAGCATAAAATTGGGCTAATTTTAGCCCTTTTTTATATTCTTATAAATTTATAAATATCAGGAAAAAATATAAAAAAATACAATAAAATTAACTTTTTAAAAAATATTTTAATATATATAAAATACGTGTTTTTTTAAATAAGTCCCAAAAAGTGCGAGAAAATCGATATGTTTTAAAAATAGCGCTTTCAAAAAATAGCGTAATTAAGCCATATTTGATTAAATTTGCTTGTAAAATTTATAATATTTTGATATAATACATTTAAGATATTACTATGCGTTTAACATATTAATTATATATTTTGGTTATTATTGTTTCATAACAATTTAACATATTAGTAGACAAATTTATATTTATTTACGTGAATAGATATATTCTATTCGGGCTACAAACGCACGCTTTAATTAACAATAAGCGAAATATATGACTTGGTGCTTTCTCATATATTCTCGTGATAGTGCCCATTTTGTCAGACCTAGTACAATAAAATAAATTAAAAAGAAAACATAGCCAGTACATTACCACTTTTTGTCTACTTATATTTATTTTAAGGTAAGGCTAAATATGAAAAAATTAATAAGGAGAAAAAGCACATGAAAAAGATAGTTTGTGATTTATGTGGTGAATCCGACTTTATCAAGATTTCAGGCATGTTTGAATGTCAAGTTTGTGGTGCAAAATACACACTTGAAGAAGCAAAAAGCATGATGATTGATGTCGCAGATGAACCAAAACAAAATGTACAAAAAGCAGAAGCACCAGCAAACGATTCGGATCAAAGTGAAAATGCTGTTTTAAGACCAAAACCAGCACCTACTATTGTTAGAAAAGTAGTTGTTAATAAATCTGCAGCATCAAGTGATCCAAATGCTGTCAAACATATCATTTCGAATGTTAAGCAGAGCAACCAAACTATTGGCGTTAAAAAGCCTACAACAACAACAGTTGTAGCTAAACCAGGCCAAAAGCAAGGTCCTGTGACAGTAAAAAAAGTTGTAGTTAAACCTGTTAACACACAAGTGGTAACACCAAAGCATGTTGCTCCACAGCAAGCAAGAAACCTAGAAATCAGACCAGGTATGGGTGTTGAAACATCTCAAATGATTGAGAATTTATTCATCCTATCACAAAATGCGTTTGATTCTGAGAACTATGTTGATGCTGAAAATTATGCAAATCGTATAATTGAGTTAGATGCAACAAATTCAGATGCATGGTTAATGAAAGGTAACTGTGCAGGAAAGGCAACAGATGGAAAGACATTTAGATTCTTAGAGTCTATCAATTGTTGGAACACATGTTTAGCCAATGCATCAGATGCTGATGCAGCCGATTATCAATTTACAGTTAGAACAAACTGTATTGATATTGCAGTAGCTTATGTATTAAAGAATGCAATCGTATTTAAGGATAAGCCAGATGAGACATCTTTAAAGGTAATTAAAGACACAATCGATTACATGGAACCTTTAATGAGAAAAGCGAACCAAACATTCGGTGTTGAAATTGTTACATATGAAGATAAATTAGCTTCTAATATTAACGCTGTTGTAACTTCAGTTAGTAAAGATTCTATTAAAGAATTCGGTAAGAAGAAAGAAACTCAAACTGATGAAGCATACGACAAATTCGTTAAAATCCAAGATGCATGTATCGCTGTTTGGGAATATCTAATCGATGTTGCTAAAAAGCATGGTACAGTTACATCAGTTTTACAAAACATTGTAAAGATGGAAGAAGCAATCATCAGAAACTGTGGTCATAAAGTTTCTGGTAATAAAGTTAAGGAATCTAAGAAATGTACATTATCTGAAAGAAATACTCGTCTTGAAACAATCAAGAAGGATAAGAAGAGACTTGAAGATAAATTCGTTGATATCCGTAAACGTGACCGTGTTGAACAAAAATTCAAAAACGAAAAATATTGGGAAGAACACCAAGAAGAAAAACAACAATTACTTGATGAATATTCTAAACTTGAACATGAAGTATTCGAACTTGAAAATTCTAAATTAAAAATGGAAGAATTAAAAGAATTAAAGAAATTAGAAGAAGAAGTTATCAGACTTACAGTATTAAAGGATAACCCAACTTATTCTAATAAAGAAAGAACTAACTTCATGAACGAATTAAATAAAGTTAGAAAACAAGTAGTTACTAAGAAACGTGAATTAGCATCTCGTCTTAACCCAATCGACGATAAGATTGAAAAATATAAGAAGAGAATGTTCAACATCGACTTAGAATTAAATCAAAACAGATAAAAATGTGGAGCCAATTAATTTTGGCTCCTATTTTTAATATATTATGATATAATTATCATATATTATTATTTATGAGGTTTATATGAATATAGCTATAATAGGTGCTGGGGCATCAGGTTTATTTTTAACTAAAGTATTAAATAAAAATATCAATTATACTATTTTTAATAAAGGAAAAGTAGGAAGAAAGATTCTTGCATCAGGTAACGGTAGATGTAATATTTCTAATTTTAATTATGATGATTCTTTTTATCACCATAATCCTTTAGCAAATATTATAGTTAAAAATAATCAACAAAAATTATTTGATTATTTTAAAAAATTAAATATTTATACAAAATGTGATGATGAAGGAAGAATGTATCCAATTTCAGAATCAAGTTTAAGTATTTTAAATATTTTAACTAAAAATATTAAAAATATAATTGATATAGAAGTTACAAATATAGAAAAGAAAAACAATAAATATTATATTAATAATGAATATGGTCCTTTTGATAAAATAATTATATCTATTGGATCTAATGCCCAGGTAAATGATTATAATTTTAATTTAATTAAATCTTTAAATGTAAAATATAATGAATTTAAGCCATCACTTGTTGGGTTTATTACAAAAGAAAAATTAAAAGAAATCTCAGGTGTAAGATCAAAAGCTAAAGTTACATTATTAAAAGATAATAATATAATACATACTGAATTAGGTGAAGTAATCTTTAAAGATGATGGAATATCAGGAATATGTATTATGAATTTATCTAGTTTTTATCAAAAAACTGATAAACTTAATATGAAAATAAAAATAGATTTAATTATGGATGGAATATATAATTCATATGATAGTGTATTAAATCCTAAATTATTAAATTATATTAATAAACATAATATTAATCCATCTAATTTCATATTGAATATAAAAGATACATATAATATGGAATTTGCCCAGGTTGCATCTGGTGGAATAGATATAAATGAATTAAATAACAATTTAACACTTAAAAATAATAATGATATTTATTTAATGGGTGAAGTAATAGATGTTGATGGATTATGTGGAGGCTATAATTTAATGTTTGCTTTTACATCAGCAATAGTCGTTGGAAGTGATATAAATGAAATATCTAATAAATGATTTTAAAGTAGATCCTTTTAATCAAAAGGATTTATCTTTAATTATTAAAGAAAAATTAAATATTAATGATTTTAATTATAAAATTATTAAAAGATCAATAGATGCAAGACATAAAGATAATGTATTTTATAATTATAAATTAATAATTGAAACTAACAAAAAATTAAATGGTAAAAATATATCTTTATATACTGAAAAGAAATATGATATGAAATATCCTAAATGGAATAAAGAATATAGACCAATTATTGTAGGCTTTGGTCCTGCAGGTATGTTTGCAGCACTTTATTTTGCGAGATGTAAGGCAAAGCCAATCATAATTGAGCGTGGTTCAAAAATAGAGGATAGAAAAAAAGATTTAGATTTATTTATTAAAAATAAAAAATTAAATATAAATTCTAATGTCCAGTTTGGTGAAGGTGGTGCTGGAACCTTCTCTGATGGAAAATTAACTACAAATTTAAAAGATGATTTAATTAATTTCATTTTAAATGAATTTTTTATACACGGTGCTAAAGAAGATGTATTATATGATACAAGACCCCATGTAGGTACTAATTATTTAGAAAAAATCGTAAAAAATATTCGTCTTGAAATAGAATCACTTGGTGGAGTTTTTTATTTTGATTCACTTTTTAATGATTTTAAAGAATTAGATAATCATTTAAAAATAAATGTCTTAGATTTAAAGAATAATAAGAATTTAAAATTTGAAACCAAACATTTACTTTTATGCCTAGGTCATAGTGCTAAAGATACAATTAGAATGCTTTATAATAAAAATATAAATATGGAAGCAAAAGCTTTTTCTATGGGTGTAAGAATTGAACATAAAAAAGAATTAATTAATTCAAGCCAATATGGAAAGTATTCTAAAGTATTACCTGCAGCATATTATAATCTATCTAGTCATTTTGAAAGAGGAATATATACTTTTTGTATGTGTCCTGGAGGATATGTTATACCAAGTCAATCAGAAGAAAACACGATTGTTACAAACGGAATGAGTAATAATGAACGTGAAGGTGAGAATTCAAATTCAGCATTACTTGTCGATGTATTACCAACTGATTATTATAAATCATCAGTTCTTGATGGAATTGATTTTCAAGAAAAATATGAAAAATTAGCTTTTTTACAATCAAAGGATTATAAAGCACCTGCAAATTTAGTTAAAGAATTTTTAAATGATGAAGTAGCCAAAGAGGAAAGAAGTGTTAAAACATCATATCCTCATGGAATTAAATTTACAAATTTAAGTGAATGCTTACCTGATTTTGTAATTGAAAATTTAAAAAAAGGAATAATAGAATTCGATAAAAAATTAAAAGGCTTTAATCACCCTGATGCAATATTAATAGGAATAGAATCAAGATCATCATCTCCTGTAAGAATAAAAAGGGATGAATTTAGAATGTCAAATCAAAAATACATATATCCAGTAGGTGAAGGTGCAGGATATGCAGGTGG
>CADBQV010000136.1 GCA_902796895.1 uncultured Erysipelotrichaceae bacterium
AATGATTCATATCTATTTTTAAATCTAGAATAGCTAGATAAATATCCTGGCATTAAAAAATCAAATATAGACCATAAATCAGCTAAGCCATTTTCAATTGGAGTACCAGTAAGTGCGAAATTAATTTCACTATTTAATGATTTAATAGCTTCACTTTTTTGAGCAAATTGATTTTTAATAAATTGTGCTTCATCAGCTACTATAAATCTAAATTTATTATTGCCATATAATGCTTGATCACGTCTTAAAGAATCATATGAAGTAATATATAAAGCTTTTTTATTGTTATCAATATTTTTAATTATTGCCTCACGTTCTTCACTTGAGCCAATAACTAAATTAACATTGGAATTAAATTTCCATTTTTCACATTCATTTTCCCAGTTATATACTAAGCTCATTGGACATACAATTAAGCTTGGCATATTCTTATTATCACTATCTAAAAATGAGATTATTTCAAATGTTTTACCAAGACCCATATCATCTGCTAAAATACCGCCAAAGCCATATCCTGCAAGTGTAGATAGCCATTTAAAGCCATCTATTTGGTATTCTCTTAAAACATTTTTATATTTTGGAAGTGGTTCATATTTGGCTTTTTTATAATTTTGGATTGATTTAATAATTTTAATTACTTCATCATCCATGCTAACATTTGTATCAATTCCAGATATTAATTTAACAACATAACTTAAATTACGTTTAATTGGTCTATCTAATTCATTAATAGAAATATTAAAGTTTTCCATGAAATCATCTAATTCTTTCATGTTATCCTCATCTATTTCTAATATAGTATCATTTTTAAGCTTAATGAATTTTTTCTTTTCATGATATGCTTCAAGCATAGCCTTTAATTCTTCTTTTGATACATCAGATAAATCAAAATTAAAATCAAGTAATCCTACATTATATGTAATATTTACTCTAGCTTTTGTTGATTTTTTAGTTTTAACATTTTTCATATTTTCATCAAAGAATACATTACCAAATGCTTTAATTGATGAAATATCTGTAGTTAAAAATGAATATTGCTTTTCAATATCCTTTAATATATATTTTCTATCTTCTGTCTTTTTAAAATCATATAATTCTATTGTAGAAAAATATCCATCAAGCATTTGTTTAATATATGGACTATTTCTATCAATTTCCTTACATGAAATTTTAGGTGTTAATAATATTGAATCCTTTTGATATGTAAAATATGAATTAATTTTTATATCAGGAATAGGGTATTTTTCATAAAATTCATTAGTTATTTCAATTTTATTTTTAATTATTGGAAGTAATTTAGATATAAACATATTACTTTCAACATCTATCATTAAATTACCATTTAATCTAAATAAATTATCATATATTTTAGCTTCCATTCTATCTGTATAATGATATGCATATATATTTTCATTATCGATAAAATAAGCATTATTAATACCACTTATTAATAGCTTAGAATCATTTGGAGCAACAATTTTTAAATAATTATTGTCCAATACAATTTTAGCTGATGCATCATCTATAATATGACGAAGTGATGGCTTTTCTGAATCATTATCCTTAAATAAGATATCAGAACCATTATATATTTCAAAAATATTTAATAAATGTGGTTTTCTTATCTTTAATGTCTTTACAGTATCAGGTGTAATAACACTTAATAAGAAATTATATAATATTTTACTTACATTATCTAAGCATTCATAAGAATGAATAAATTCTAATTTTTGTCCATATGAATAGAAAATATTATTTTCTGTCATATTAAAAAATTCATTGATGTTTTTAATAACATAATCCTTATCAGCACCAATTTTAAGGGATAATTCATAAACATGATTATTCTCTTCAATTACAGGTATTAAATGAATTATTCCATAATATGGATTTGTAATTTTAATTTCATTAGATAATTTATTTAATATTTCTTTATGCTTACTAGATTGTTTTAATGTTTCATATCTTTTATTTTCTTTTAAATAATATTCATAATCAATTACCATTAATGATGCTAAATAAAGTAAAATAATATGAATACATTCATTATTCTTATGAAATTGTAAGCATCCACAATCTTGTCTAATTATTTCATATTTAAAATTTATTTCAATTTCTAGTTTAGTAGCATGAAAAGCTTCTAAAAATAAGCTTGTAGGCTTTAAAATAAATGAATTTTCATTTTTTTCTATATCAGTATATAAATTATAATTATTTTTAATAATATCAATATATTTTATTAAATTTGAATTTGAATTATACTTAAATAATAGATCACTTAGTCTCATAAATACTCCTAAAACAAAAAATATTACTCATTAAATTTTATCATATTTTAAAAGAAAAAAATATAGAAATTTATTATAATTTTTATTAAAAAAACGCTTTTAAAACAAATACATAATTGATATAATAAAAATAAAGATACAATTGTAAATGAACGAGGTGGAATATGGCAGTTTTAGAATCAGGCGAAAATTATCTTGAAGCCATATTAATGGCATCTAATGTAAAAAAGGATGTTCATGCTATAGATATTGTTAATATGCTTAATTTTTCAAAGCCAAGTGTTTCTGTAATGCTTAAAAAATTAAGAGATGATGGTTATATTGAAATAGATGATAATCAACACTTACATTTAACAAAAAAAGGATTAGCTATAGCAAAAAAAATATATGAACGTCATAAAATATTAACTAAGATATTAATAGCTATTGGTGTAGATGAGGATGTTGCTGAAGATGATGCATGTAAAATAGAACATGATTTATGTGATGAAACATTTGAAGCAATAAAGAATTATTATAATTCTAAAATGAAAAATGATTAATTAAAAAATAAAAGTGATTGTGAGATTTTTCACAATCACTTTTTCATTTATTATAAGCTTAATAATCTAGCATAGAATTTTGCAGCTTGAAGTTGTTCATCTGTTAAATTAGCTTCAATAGATATTTTATCTGTTCTATCAACTACAAAATATGTGCCCTTATTAACTTTATTTTCATTAACAATTAATTTATTTTCATTCTTATAATCAATATAGCTTCTATTTTCAATTATAGATACTAAATCAGAAACTATTGCAGTTGCAGTAGGAATTGATCCTGCACCTTTACCATAGAATTCAAGTGTACCATTTGTAGAGCCTGTAAATAATACTGCATTAAATTCATTTTTAACTGCTGATAGAGGATGACCAATAGGTACCATAGTAGGTTCTACTCTAATTGATACATTATTACCTTCCTTATGGCTTGAAGCTACAAGCTTTAGGATATAACCTCTTTTTCTAATATCTGCAAGAATTTCTCTTGTAACACCACTAATACCATAATGATATATATCATCATTTGAAATATTACCTTTATAAGCTAAAGAGGATAAGATATTGATTTTTCTTACTAAATCTAAGCCTTCTAAATCTGCAGTAGGGTTAGCTTCTGCAAAACCATTTTTCTTAGCTAATGATAATGCTTCATCAAATGTTAAGCCTTCATCATCCATCTTAGTTAAGATATAGTTTGTTGTACCATTTAAAATACCAAAGATATCATTAACATCATTTACCTTAATATTATCAATTAAAGGTCTAATTACTGGAATTCCTCCACCACATGATGCTTCAAAGCAAAATGAGCAATTATTCTCATGTGCAAGATTAATGAATTCCTCTAAGTGCATTGATACTACTTCTTTATTAGCAGTAATTACACTTTTTCCTTTTTTAAGACAGCTTGTAATTACTTGATAAGGTAAGTCATGACCACCAAGTACTTCAATTACTGCATCAATTTCATCATCGAATATGATATCATTAACATCAGTAACAAGCTTTTCTCCTAATTGATCTTTCTTTTGAGGAAGGTCAAATACCTTCTTCATTTCTAAATTATATTTTTCTTTAATATTGTCTACAAGTGTATATACACCTCTACCAATTGTTCCATATCCAAATAATCCAAGTTTCATAATTTACAACTCCTTAATTAAAAATACTCTTATATTCTATCAAATGATAATTGTTTTTTCAAGAAAAACAATTGTATTTTTACGAAAAACTTTTTTGTTAAAAAAATAAAGCACCGAAGTGCTTATATTTTAGTCTTTCATTAGCATAACCATTACAGCTTTTTGAGCATGTAATCTATTTTCTGCTTCATCAAATATTTCATTTGCATGTTCTTCAAATACATCAGCTGTAATTTCTTCTCCTCTATGTGCAGGTAAGCAATGTTGAACCATACAACCTTCATTTGCTACAGCTAATAATTCTTTATTAACTTGGTATACACCACCAAATGCTTTCTTTCTAATTTCAGCTTCAGATTCTTCACCCATTGATGCCCATACATCTGTAAATATTACATCTGCACCCTTTGCAGCTACAAATGGATCATTAGTCATTTCAAACATATTTGGATAATCTTTTGTAAATTCTTGAATATGCTTACATATTTCATATCCTTTTGGTGATGCTATTGATACTTTCATACCAAGCTTTAAGCATCCAACAATAATTGAATTTGCCATATTATTTCCATCACCAATAAATGTTGCCTTTAAGCCTTCAAAAGCACCTTTATATTCTCTTATTGTCATTAAGTCAGCTAATACTTGACATGGATGGCAATAATCAGTTAAAGCATTAATAACTGGAATTGAACCAAAGTTAGCTAAATCTTCAACTTCTTTTTGCTTATATGTTCTAATCATTATTCCATCTAGGTATCTTGATAGTACTCTTGCAGTATCTTCAACTGGTTCACCACGACCAATTTGTAAGTCTCTTGATGATAAGAATAATGCTTCACCACCAAGTTCATACATACCTACTTCAAAAGATACTCTTGTTCTTGTTGATGATTTTTGGAAAATCATACCAAGCTTTTTACCTTTTAAAAGGTGATGTTCAATTTTATTATTTCTTTGAAATTTTAATTGATCAGCTAAATTTAAAATATCTAATATTTCTTTTTTAGATAATTCTTCTAATGTTAATAAATGTTTCATTATTTAGCCTCCTTAACACTTTTTATAAGTAAATCTAGTCCTAAATTTAATTCCTCTTCTGTAATAGTTAGTGGAGGAAGTAATCTTACTTTTTGTTTAGCAGTAAGCATAATTACACCATTTTTAATACCTTTTCCTACAACATCTGCAGCTTTAATATTTTCATCTAATGTAATACCAACCATTAATCCTTTACCAGAAATAGATTTAATTTCAGGTACATCCTTTAATCTATTTTCAATTAATTTTCTCATGTCTTTAACATGATTTAATAATTTATCATCAATTCTTTTAATAATAGTATATGCTGCAGCAGCACAAATTGGGTTTCCACCAAATGTTGTTGCATGTTGACCGAATCCTAAAGTTTTTTCAGTCTTTTCGCTAAATAATATTGCAGCAAAAGGAAGTCCACCAGCAATTGCTTTAGCTGTAGTAACAATATCAGGGTTAACTCCATATTCCATATAGCTATATAAATAACCACATCTACCATTACCAGTTTGTACTTCATCAACAATAAATACTAAATCTTTTTCTTTACAAACTTTTGCAATATGTAAAATGAATTCTTTATCAAGTGGCATTACTCCACCTTCACCTTGTACTGTTTCAATCATAATAGCACAAGTTTTTTCATTAATTGCTTTATCTAATAGTTCTATATCATTTGCTGGAGTATGCTTAAATCCTTCAGTAAATGGGAAGAAATATTGATGAAAAACATCTTGTCCTGTTGCTGATAATGTTGTAATTGTTCTTCCATGGAATGAATTAACTAAGGTAATTATTTCATGTCTTCCAAGTCCATATTTATCAAATGAATATTTTCTTGCTGCTTTAATAGCACATTCATTAGCTTCAGCACCTGAATTAGCAAAGAAAACTTTTTTCATTCCTGTCTTTTCACATAAAAGCTTTGCAAGTTCAACTTGTGGCTTACTATAATATAAATTTGATGTATGTTGTAATGTATGAGCTTGCTTACATACAGCATCAACCCATTCTTTATCACAAATACCAAATGAATTAGTACCAATACCTGATGAAAAATCTACATATTCTTTTCCATTTTCATCAACTAATATTGAACCATGACCACTAGTTAATACAACATCAAATCTTTTATATGTATTTAATATATATTCTTTATCTTCTTTTATATAGTCCATATTATTTGACTCCTATCTAAATTCTGTTCCTACACCTTCATCAGTTAATACTTCAATTAAAATTGAATGTGGAACTCTACCATCTATAATAACAACATTTTTAACGCCACGTCTAATTGCTTCAACACAACATTGAACCTTAGGAATCATACCACCATCGATTATTCCTTTTTGTTCTAATTGCTTTAATTCAGATACATTTATAGTCTTCATTAATGATGTAGGATCATTTTTATCTTTTAATACACCCTTAATATCAGTCATTGAAATGAATTTTTCTGCATCTAATGCTCCTGCAATTCTAGCTGCAGCAGTATCGGCATTAATATTATATACATTACCATTTTTATCATATCCAATTGTAGATATAACAGGAATATATCCCATATCTAGTGCATCTAATATTACATCAGTATTAATATTAGTGATTTGACCAACAAATCCCAAATCAGTATTGATTGGTTCTGCTTCAATCATTGATGCATCTAAGCCAGATAAGCCAATTGCTTGTCCACCTGCTAAATTTAATTGCTTAACTAAGTTTTTATTAATTTTACCTGCTAAAACCTCAGTTACAACATCAATTGTTTCACTATCTGTAACTCTTAGGCCATTAACAAATTTAGATTCTTTGCCAATAGCCTTTAATCCTTTTGATATTTCAGGTCCACCACCATGAACAAGTACAACCTTCATACCTAGTGAATTAAGCATTACAACATCTTCCATAACTAATGCTTTTAAGTTTTCATCAATCATGGCATTTCCACCGTATTTAATAACCATTATTTTATCTTTATATTTTAAAATATAAGGTAATGCTTCTGATAATATTTTAGCTCTTTCTTCTAATGTTGTCATATTTATAATTAGCTTCTGTAATCGCCATTAATTTTAACATAATCATATGTTAAATCACAGCCAAAGGCACAAGCTTCTCCTTTACCATTATTTAAATTTATTTCAATTGTTATTTCATCTTCTGATAATACCTTTTTAGCAATTTCTTCACTAAATGGAATACCAGCACCATTTTTACAAGTATCTACAATACCTGCTTTAGATTTAAATGACATATCAACTTTAAATATATCACAATCTGTATTTGAATAACCAATTGCACATAAAACACGGCCCCAGTTTGCATCAGCACCAAACATTGCTGCCTTTAATAAACTAGAATTAATTACGCTTTTAGCAACTACTTTAGCCTCATTAGTGTCTTTTGCGTTATATACATGAGCCATAACAAGCTTAGTTGCACCCTCACCATCCTTAGCCATCTTCTTAGCTAAATTAATAGTTACATATTTTAATGCTTCTAAGAATACTTTATAATCATTTGAAGTAATATCATCAATTTCTTTATTACCTGCAAGACCATTTGCCATAATAGCAAGTGTATCATTTGTTGATGTATCACCATCTACAGATAACATATTAAATGAATCAGCTACAGCATCCTTTAATGCTATGTCTAATACATTTGATTTAATTGCAGCATCTGTTGTAACTAAGCATAGCATAGTTGCCATATTAGGTGCTATCATACCAGAGCCCTTAGTCATAGCTCCCATCTTACATACTTTTCCATCTAGCATAAATTCTACTGCAACACTCTTTTCTACTGTATCAGTAGTCATTATACCTAAATTTGCAAGGCTTGCATGTTTTTGTGTTCTTCCTAAGTCTTTAACAATTTCAGGTATGCCTTTTTCAAAAGGTTCAATAGCCATTGGAAGACCAATTACACCTGTTGATACAACAATAATATCTTCTTTTTTAATTTTTAAATTATTAGCTAATATTTCACATGTTTTTCTTGCGATTTCTTCACCATCAGCATTACATGTATTTGCATTACCACTATTTCCAATAAAAGCACAAGCTTTACCATCTTTTAAATTATCCTTTGTAACATAAATTGTAGATGATTTTACTTTATTAGTAGTATATACTGCAGCTGCAGATGCTAATTTTTCTGAATAAACAACTGATAAATCAATTTTAGATTTATTTTGTCTTATACCACAGTGAATTCCATTTGCATAAAAGCCAAGTGGTGCTACTACACCATTAGATATTTCTTTCATAACTTCATCTCCCTATAGGCATAAACCCTTTTTAGGATCCATACCAAGCATTATATTCATACATTCAATAGCGGCTCCTGATGCACCTTTACCAAGATTATCAAGACATGCTGTTATTGAAATTCTATCTTCATTTCCTGAAATATATATTTCTAAATAATCCTTACCTGCTAAATGATTAGCTGATAAGAATCCATCTTCTGTTCCTGTTTCATTAAAAGGCATTACTCTAACAAAATCTTTTCCTTCATAATATTTAAAAAACATTTCATGTAATTCCTTAGGTGATACCTTCTTATTTAATCTATTTACATAAAGAGGTATAGTTACAAGCATACCTTGAATAAAATCACAAACATAAGGATTAAATAAAGGTTTTTCATCTAGGCCTGCAATATATTGCATTTCCTTTAAATGCTTATGCATTTGACCCATTGCATATAATCTTGGTGCGTCAAATTTAATATCTCTTTGTGGGTTTTCATAATCTTGAATTCCTTTTTTACCTGCGCCACTATATCCTGATATAGCATTTGCAGAAAAAGGATAATTTGAATTAGCCACACCCATTTTAACAAGTGGATATACTATAGACATGAATCCTGAAGCATAGCATCCTGGTACTGCAACTAAATTAGAATTCTTAATTTTATTATAAAATTCTAAAGATAATTCAGGGAAACCATATGCAAATTTCGGATTACATCTATGTGCAGTTGATGCATCAATTATCTTTGTATGTTTATTATTCTCATCTAAAAGTGAAACTGCTTCAATTGCAGCATCATCAGGAAGACATAAAAATGTAATATCAGATGAATTAATACATCTTTTTCTTTCATTTAAGTCATGTCTTAATTCTTCTTTAATTTCAATTAATTCCACATCATCTCTATTTTGAAATCTTTCAATGATTCTTAATCCTGTTGTTCCACTTTTTCCATCTATAAATACTTTATACATTATAAAACCTTCTTTAAATCTTCTATTTGTAATTCTACTGATTTTATTCCAGAGGCACCTTGACTTGTTCTTTTAAATGTACATACCTCTAAATTGATGTAATCATATAGATCTTTATCAAATAAATCAGAATATTTTTTATAAACATCTAAGCTCAAATTTTCAAGTACTGTATTATTTTCAATACAATAAGCTACAAGTGAGCCTGAAATTTTATATGCACTTCTAAATGCCATACCCTTTTTAACTAAATAATCAGCTAAATCAGTAGCATTGATAAATCCTTTAGCTGCTGCATTTCGCATATTTTCTTTATTTACTTTAATAGTATCTAACATAGGTGCAAATATTTTTAAGCAATCTTTAACTGTATCAACACTATCAAATATTGCTTCTTTATCCTCTTGCATATCCTTATTATATGCTAAAGGTAATGCTTTTAGCATTGTAAGTAATGCAATTAAATTACCGTAGCATCTACCAGTTTTGCCTCTTACTAATTCTGCAATATCAGGATTTTTCTTTTGAGGCATAATTGATGAACCTGTTGAATATGCATCATCAAGCTCTATAAATTTAAATTCCCAAGAACAATGTAATATAATTTCTTCTGAGAATCTTGATAAATGCATCATCAAAATTGAAATATTGCTTGCAAGTTCAACAACGCTATCTCTATCAGATACACCATCTAAGCTATTCATAACAATTCCATCAAATTCAAGCTTTTTAGCTACGAATTCACGGTCAATATCATAAGTAGTTCCTGCAAGTGCACATGAACCAAGTGGAGAATAATTCATTCTCTTATATGTATCATTTAATCTTTCGATATCTCTTTTTAGCATATAGCCATATGCAAGTAAGTAATTTGCATATGTAATAGGCTGTGCACGTTGTAGGTGAGTATATCCTGGCATAATTGTTTCTTTGTTATTTTCTGCCAAATTTAAGATTGATTTTAATAAATTTTTAGTTAAAGATATAATTTCTAAAATATCTTTTTTTAATTCTATTCTTATATCTAAAGCCACTTGATCGTTTCTTGATCTAGATGTATGTAATCTCTTACCTACCTCACCAATTCTATTAGTCAATTCGGCTTCTACAAACATATGAATATCTTCAGCCTCAGGATCAAGCATAAGCTTACCTTCTTTTATATCAGATAATATTTCAAGTAATGTTTTACATATAAGATTAGAATCATCCTTTGAAATAATACCTTTTTGGCCAAGCATGGTTGCATGTGCTATAGAGCCTAATATATCACTTTCATACATTCTTCCATCAAATGATATTGAAGAGTTAAAGTCATTAACTTCGCTATTTTCTTCTTTTTGAAATCTTCCTGCCCACATCTTGGCCATAAAAGTACACCTCTTTTTTAATTATTTTAAATTCTTATTTTTTTCATTAACTAAAGCTTGAACCTTTACTGGAAGTCCAAATAGATTAATGAATCCAGCTG
>CADBQV010000137.1 GCA_902796895.1 uncultured Erysipelotrichaceae bacterium
AGCCGGACGGATACCACCATCAGTACTCGCAACATCATCATAAAGAATAAGTCCGCTATAAACATAATAAGCTTTTGATGCGTCATTAGCAACAGGTGAGCGTAACCACCAGTGGCTATCTAATAAGCCATTGCCTAAAGCATAATCGCTACCACGTGCTTGTCTTTTATCATAAGATGAAAAATATTTAGTTGTTTCTTTAACTGATAATGCAAATATCTTATCAAATGTATCATTACATGAATAATAATTATATTTTTGTTCAGTTGATTCAGCACTATTATCAACCAATGTTACCTCAATTATTGATTTTTCTTCATCGCAAAATGCAGTATAATAAAAATCTTCATTTAACCAATATCTTATATTTGAATGTTCATAATTATTGATATTTGTACCTTCAGGCGCAGTTGAAAGATCAGTTGACATACCATTATAATAACCATCTTCTTTTTCTATCATATTATCAAGATATAAAAATGGCATTGAATCTATAATATTGTGTGTTATTATTAATGCTTTACCATCTTTTTCATCTATTATATCCCATTCAATTGGCACCATATCTTTATTATTATCTCTATAATAAGAACCAAAATAAATCTTATTACCTTCTCTTTTATAAGTATTAATAATATTTGCATTTATATTAGATTCAACAATAAATTCCTTAGATAACCAATTCTTATAAAACAAACTATTATTAATATCATTTATTATTTCATCATATTTATAGCATTCAGACGCGAAAACAATATTTAATCTTTGAGCATTTAAATAATCTAGATATTTATTATTTTCCTTTACTAATATAACTTTAGCTAAAGTATCATTATTCGTTTGAGTTCTCCAAATATCTTTATAAAAAGCATCTACTTCTAAAAACAAATCAGATATAGCACCATTAATTTTATTTCTTAATAATTTACCATTTAAATCAGTGGGGATTGAAGGTTTTGCAAGTAATATAAAATGACTACTATATGGAATAATATTAGTAATAATATCTACATATGAACCATTTGAATTTGAAACAGGGTGACAATATACCTTTATTCCATAGCTTGTTAATATTTCATATAATTTTATTGCCTCTTTTTCTGTTCCTGTAATATTATCACCATGATAGGCAATAAAAATATCATAATTAGCATCCATAAAAACCTCCAATTTAATTTTACTCAACAAAAATATCAATTTTATAGGTATGTTATTTAATAGTTTTGGTTTTATCTTTATTCTTGTTTTTATATATTTCAATATCTTCTAATGTTAAAGTTCTATCCTCTTCACAATCAATTGTTCTTCTTGCTTGAATTCGATAAAGTTGTTCTAAAACATTACGTACTTCACGTGCATTCGCAAAATCTTTACGGTTTCTTTTGTTTTCAACAATTTTTACAACTTCTTTAACAACATTCGCATCAGCAACATATTTTTTATCTTTTAGTAAATTTTTACATATTTGAATTAATTCATTATTACTATAATCTCCAAAAAAAATTTTATTTGGAACACGTGAATTAAGACCTGGATTAGCTGAAAAGAATGTCTCCATTTCTAATGGATATCCAGCAAATATACAGCAGAATTTTCCTTGATATTCTTCAAGCATATTAACTAAAACATCTATTGCTTTTAATCCATAATCATGTCTTGTGTCATCTTCTCTATATAAATTATACGCTTCATCAATAAATAAGACACCACCAATAGATTCTTCAACTATAGTCTTTACTCTTTTTTCGGTTTTACCAATAAATTCACCAACTAAGTTTTCCCTTGTAACACGATTAAAATGATCTGTTGGAAGAATTCCAGCTTTATAAAATAAAGAAGCTATTCTTTTACCAACCTCAGTCTTTCCTGTACCTGGATTACCTAAAAGTGCCATATGTAAATTTGGACGATATTTTCTATTCTTTATAGCTAAAGCACATGTAGAATATAATTCATCTTTTATATCATCTAATCCAACAAGATCATCTAAGCTATGAAATATATCATCTAATTCTTTTTTGGTAATAGATTTATTAGTGTTATCTTCTATCTTAATTTCTTTTTTTGTTTCATTTTCTTTTGATGATTTCATAATTTCAAATGTACCACTTTTGTTAGTAATATCTTCTATTAACTCATAATTATTCATTTTACTATTTTCTTGAATATTTAAGGTTATTTTTTTATTTTTAATTGCTAAGCTTTCATAAAATGAATTAGCGAGAACAAAATGTTCAACGATGACTTCAAAATTCTTTGTAATTTTAACTGAAAAGCTAAATTTGCCATGTTTTTCAAAATAATCAGCATATATATAATCCTTTTCAATTCTAAATGAATATCCTGTTTCAGCTCCATTTTCTGTGCATAAAAACTTAATATCATTATCATATTTACGAATTATTAATTGATTGTTATTATCATGACTTACTTCACCATAAAAAGGATCATGGAAAGATATAGAATTAATTATAATATCAGTATTTTTAGGAACAAAAAATGGAATATTTTTAAATTTTTCAGGTAAAACGTAATTATATTCTTCATCTTCACTATTAAGCCTATATTTAGTTACTTTAAATTTATTATCTTCAAATACAAAATCATCTTCATCATATAATTCATTATAAGTTCGTATTACTTCTAAAGAATCATCTTCTAAAATGATTTTCGCTTCTAATTTATTATTATTTTTATATTCTAATTTTAAATAATCTTTACCAAAAATAATTCCTTCAAACGAATTATCTTTAGTATTTTTTTTAATAACAACAGTATCATGTTCAAAACTTAATTTTAATTTTCCACCTGTTATTAAATCAAATTTTTCGTAAATATCCATACTAACCCCTACCATCACCATAATTCATCATTTTTTTATTTTATGAGTTTGATAAGTATATTTTTCAATTTCATATTCCTTAATAGTTTTATATTTATTCTCATTTATATCCTTAAGTGAAATTGAATCCATTAAAATATTAGTTAAATGCTCATA
>CADBQV010000138.1 GCA_902796895.1 uncultured Erysipelotrichaceae bacterium
ATAGCACCTATTAAAAGAATTTCTAAATATAAATATGGGGCTACATAAAAATCTAAATAACCCTTCATTTTATATCTTAAGACAAAATCCCAAGCTATTTTAATAAAGAACTGAGCGATAAATGTCGATATAATTAATGATAATATAGTAACTATTCCTGTTGCTACATTATATATTTTATTAATATCTGTTGTCCTATATCCAATTATTTTTAGCATAGATATTTGACTTTGATTCTTTTCAATAACAATTTTAGCTAATAAATATATTAATAAAACAAATAATATAACTGATATTGAAACAAATAAGAAAAATACTTTTCCCATTGAATCAGCAAGCTGATTACTAATTAATACTAAATCATCATATGTTATTGTCTTATATACTAAATCATCACTTAATTCTAATGATTTATCTGAAAAATATGATGTTAAATAACCATCATTAAATGTATTTTTAAATAATTCAGAATCCATGAATATTATTAAGCTTCCTGTTGTTTCATAAACATCACTTATATTAAATTCATATGATGAATCAGTATATTCTTCTTTTAATTTAATATTATTATTTATTTTTAAATTATATTTATTTTTTATTCCTGATGATAATATTACACTATCCTTTTTTATGTTTAGATTATTTAAATATTTAGAATTATTACCATATTTTTCTAATCCAAAGATATTTATTTCATCATTTTCGTATGATAATGTTTTTACATATAGCTTTTCACCATTTAGGTCATCTATATCATATTTTAATATTGTTTGATATGGTGCGATTTGTGATTTTTTTACTTCTTCTTTAAAATGATCTAATAGTGGATTCATCATTATTCCAAAAAGTAAAATGATAGATGCAAGTAATGTACCAAAAAATAATGCTATATATGTTCCTTTATTTTGTAATATTACTCTAAGCTCAAATCTAGGAATAAATTTTAATTTATGACTTAATTTAATTGCTTTTTTATTCTTTTTTGTTTTTGTTTGATTTCTAAGTAAATTTAAGCTTGGAACAAATAATACTTTTAAAATAATTAAAACATTAATTAATAAAACCATTAATACTGGAAGTATTGTTGTAAATAATAATGCTTTTGCATTATAAAATGTTTCATATATAGGTAATGAATATGAATGATAATATAAAGAAACTATATATTCCTTTAAAAATGTATAAGCTAATATATTTCCAAATAATGCAGATAATAATGTAATTATAGTTGGAAGTATTAAATAATGTGATAATAATTCAGTATTCTTATATCCCATAGCTTTTAAAGTACCGATACTTTTAGCTTCTTTTTCAATTTGACTTTTAATTGATAGTGCGAATACAAAGGCAAGTCCAAATACAATTAATAAACCAAATATCAGCATCATAGCTAAATCGCCTTCTAAGTCACCAATTGTAAATGTGATTGCTTGATTATCTTCTTTTGCAAGTAAGCTATCAAATACATTGCCATCTAAAGAGGCGTATTTATAAATGTTTTGTGTTAAATTTATTGTTTTATCATGTGCTTCAGTTTTATTTAATCTTTGAGGTAATAAATAAGCATAATTATAAACAATATTATCATTTGAAAACAAATTATATCCTTCATTATTAACTAAAGAAATACTGAATTTATTCGCATCAAACATTGAATCAGTATTATTTTTAAATAATGCTGAATAATCAAATAATGAAATAGATGCGCTTATTTTAAATTCATTATTTGAAATAATAATAGTATCTCCTACTTTTAATTTATTATTATCTAGATATAATCTATCTAATGCTATTTCATTTTTATTTTGAGGTAATTTACCTTCATGAATACACCATTTATCAATATTTAATCTATCTTCTATTTTATATAATCTTATTGTATGTGAATTATTACTTAATTCATCTTTATAATTCAGATTATATATTTTTATGTTTTCATTTTTTTCTATTTCATCTTTTAAACTATTAGATATTTCATTTTGTAATTTAAAATGACCATCTTCTAATACATATTTTTCTATAGATTCATTATATGTTTTTATCATTGAATCATTTCCTACCATATAGCCTGATGTTAAGGCTATTGGAAGTGCTAAGAATAAAAACATTATAATATATTTTATAATATCATGCTTAAATTCTCTTTTAATACGCTTATATAATGGATTAATCATAATTCTAATTCACTTGCCTTTACTTTATTAATGTTTTTTTCATTAGATATTATTTTACCGTCCTTTAATCTAATGATTATATCGGCCATTTTAGCTATATTTTCATTATGAGTAACCATTATAATTGATGTATTATAGATATCTTTTACTCTTTCTATTAATTCTAAGATTTGTTTTGATGTATCACTATCTAGGGCACCTGTTGGTTCATCGCATAATAATAAATTAGGATTTTTTACTATGGCTCTTCCAATAGATGTTCTTTGTTGTTGTCCACCTGATAATTGATTAGGAATTTTATTCTCGTGACGT
Source organism: uncultured Erysipelotrichaceae bacterium (assembly GCA_902796895.1). Taxonomy (GTDB): domain Bacteria; phylum Bacillota_I; class Bacilli_A; order Acholeplasmatales; family Anaeroplasmataceae; genus Anaeroplasma. Next base: position 2,487 of record CADBQV010000138.1, read on the forward strand.
TTAAGTCCTAATACTTCAATTAATTCATCTATATTAAGATGATCTTTAGATAAATAAGCACCTACCTCTATGTTTTCTCTTACTGTTAAATTAGGTATTAGATTATAGCTTTGAAATACATATCCTAGATTCTTTCTTCTATATGCTATTCTTTCCTTTTCGCTCATTTTTTCTATATAAGAGCCATCAATACCAACTCTTCCTGAATCGAGAGTATCGATACCACCAATTATATTTAATAATGTTGATTTACCAGAACCAGATGGTCCAAGTAAAACAACCATTTGACCTTTTTCAACAGAAAATGATATTCCTTTTAATACTTGAAATTCATTTTCCTTATTCCCATACGATTTTTTAATATTATCTATCTCTATAAACATATTATCCCCTCTAAGTAAAAAAGCAGGTTATACCTGCTATATATTATTTACATGCTTCAATGAATTTTAAGTAGCTTGCATCATCAATATCTGATGCACCACCATTTACAATTAAGCCCTCAGTTAAAAGATTATCGCCTACTTCAGCTTCCCAGTTACGCATCCATTCGCCATCTCCCCAACCGTATGAACCAAATAATGCGACTTTCTTATTTTCAATGCCTGACATTACTGCCTCGTAAAATGGTCTGAATTCATCTGCCTCTAATTCTTCAGCACCCATTGCAGGACAACCAAAAATTATTAAATCATTTTTTAATGCATCTTCTACACTTATTTCAGATACACTATATAAATCACATCC
>CADBQV010000139.1 GCA_902796895.1 uncultured Erysipelotrichaceae bacterium
AAAGATATTGGCAATAAAATCAAGGTATTGAATACCTGTTAAATGCTCATAAATATCTGGATTATCAGGTACATATGAAATCATATTCTTATACATTATAGGATTTTCTTTTAAAGTTAGACCATTTAAATAGATTTCACCACTATCGTATGAATGAAGACCTACAACACATTTTATTGTTGTTGATTTACCTGCACCGTTTGGTCCTACAAAGCCATAGATATCACCATCTTCAATATCGATTGATACATCATCTATAGCTTTAGTTGATGCTTTTTTATAAGTTTTAGAAATATTTTTTATTGATAACATTTTATACTCTCCTTTACTAAAACGTTTAACTACAAATTATTATATCATTTTTTAATAATAAATCCATAAAAAATGCCTCTTTTAAAGAGGCAATATATTATTTCTTTTTAATTTTTACATCACTTGATACAATCGCATTACAAGGACATACTAAAATACATAGATGACATCCTACACATTTTTTAGGATCAAGTGAAGGTACTCTATCTTTAAAATTGATTGCTTGATGTCCTCCATCCATACAAGATATATAGCATCTTCCGCATCCGATACAATTATCTCTTACAAATTTAGGAAGTATCGCAATATCACGCTCACGTTCTGTAACATCTTTTAAATTCTTAACGTTTATACCCTCTAAATTCTTTAAAGATTTTATACCATATGTACCTAAGAATAATTCTAATCCTTCTATTAAATCATCAATTATTCTATAGCCATATTCCATTACTGCAGTAGTTATTTGAACTGATGAAGCACCCATTGTTAAATACATTAGGGTATCTTCAAATGTATAAATACCACCCATACCTGAAATATATAAATCCTTTAATTTTTCTTCACTCGATATTTCAGATATAAATCTTAAAGCAATTGGCTTTACTGCCAAACCAGATAAGCCACCTACAGAAAATATTTCAGTTTTCTTATTTAAATATAGATTATTAATAGCATTTAATTCAGTAATTGATTTAATTGTATTAATTAAAGCTACACCATCAGCACCACCCTCTTTAGCGGCAAATGCTGCAGGAAGTACAGAAACTACATTTGGTGTAAGCTTAGCAACAACTGGTATTTTAACTGCATCTTTTACAACCTTTGTATATCTTTTAACTAATTCAGGTATTTGACCTACATCAGATCCTGAATGCTCTTCTGTCATATTTGGGCAAGAAAAATTAAGCTCTAAGGCATCAGCTCCTGCTTCTTCACTTACTTTAGCTAGATACCTCCATTCCGCGTCGTCTCTACCCATAATAGATACTAATAAGAATTTATTAGGATAATTTTGTTTTAATTTTTTAAAGATATTTATATTATCTATTACTGAATGGTCTGATAATTGTTCAATATTTTTAAAAGCTAAAAATGTTCCATCAAAATTCTTTATTGCAGAAAATCTAGGAGATGCCTCATGAATATCAATTAATGAAATTGTTTTAAATGCCGCACCTGCCCATCCCATATCAAAGGCACGACTTACCATTTCATATGTTGATGAGACAACTGATGATGATAATAAATAAGGATTTTCAAGCTTGATTCCACAAAAATCACAAGATATATCAGCTTTTTTAATTACATTCTTAAATTTTGTTTTAGCATTATAACAAAATTCCATTATATCTTTTATTTTTACCTTATTGATAGATACACACTTACTCACGCATGGTGCACAGCATCTTTCGCAGGCATTTGTAACATTATTAATAGCTCCTAAAACATTTTTAAATCTTAAAGATCTAATAATTTTATCAGGCTTTAAATCATTAATACATGCGGTTGTACATGGTGCATCATTACAAAGCATACATGATAATAAATCTACTGGTGACAATTTTAACATAAAATCACATCCTTAATATAATTTTTTTAATAGTTACTTATTAATTTAATTATAACTTGATTTCAAACAATTGTCACACATTTTTATTAGTTAATAAAAAAAATGGGTTCCCCCATTTTTTCATTCTTCTTGTTTTGCGTTTGCAATAAAACCAAATATTGAAGCTAAAATATTAATTTCAACAAATGATAATACACCAAATACGATGCTTAAAACTAATACACCAGTTGTATGTTTCTTTCTTGCAACGAAACAAATTACTGTATTTGCTACACCAAAAACTGATGCAAATAAGAATATTATTCCAAATGCTTTAAATATTGCTTGAATTGCATCTGCTTGTTCATTTAAAGTACCAGGTACAGATGTAGTCATTCTACCATCTTGAAGGGCTTTAATAATTTCTTCTTTTGCCTCAGGTGTAGTAAATGCTAAAAATACGAGTGATGTAATTAATAAACCAATAACTGCAACAATTGAAATAATAGCTGAAACTAAAAATATAACATTACTTGCTTTTCTCATATAATTCTCCTTTTTTTTCAATTTACGAATTTATTATATCACTATTTTTTAAAATTTTAACATCTAAATAAAATAAATATGCAATTATCATATAACATATTGTTTTAGGAAGCATTAATAATCCTACCCAAGTATATTTAGATGCGAGTATAACTACTGGAATATAGAATAAAAATGATAATAATATAAATAACCATAATAATTTAAAATGCTTTATATTTTTAAAATATATAAATGATAAAACAATTATAATTAAGCCTAAAATTACAAATGGTATATTTCTTATAATACCAAAATATAGTGGTGTATTATTTAATATCCAATTATTTTGAGGTAAGATACATAATACTAATCTTACAATTACTAAAATATAAATAATTACATCTAATATTTTATATTTTAAATTCATTTTTTCTTTAATGAATAAATATAATAATAAATAAAATACAGTCATTGTAATTGAAGTTATAAGCTTTCCTACACCTAAAAACATATCTAGTGTATCAGATGGCTTATCTAATGTATTTGTAAAAAGACCTACTGCTCTTGGTATTAAATGAAAGGCATCACCAAATCCTAATATAATTAATGCAAGACCTAAAAATATAAATATATTATTATTTTTCTTCTTTATAATAAATATTCCCATAAATATTATGTAAATTAAATAAATTACATAAAATAATGATTCCATTACTGCTCTTATAATATCACCTCACCAAATTAATAAAATTGCCAAATAATTGGCAAATTTATTAATCATATATAGATCCAATTTTAAGTAATAAAGCTTCAAATTCTAATTTAGGAAGTGGCTTACTATAATAAAATCCTTGAGCTTTAAAGCATCCTAAGCGCATTAATGTTTCAGCTTGCTTTTTAGTTTCTACGCCTTCACAAATAACATTTATATTTAATCTTTTAGCCATATCTATTATAGAACCTAATATTATTTCATCAGAATCATTTAATGCTTCTCTATTAATAAATGATC
>CADBQV010000140.1 GCA_902796895.1 uncultured Erysipelotrichaceae bacterium
ATCATGGTTTAAGCGTGCAGCTAAAAATGATAGTGGTGCTGCATATTATATGATTTCATATTGTTATCAAATGGGTCTTGGTGTAAAAGCTAATGAAGATGCAATGATGAATAACTTAAAGGAAGCAGCTGAATTAGGTGATGAGCTTGCCCTATGTGATATGGGTGATTATTATCAAGCTAAAGGCGATTTAGAAAGAGCATTTGAATGCTACGAAGATGCATCTAAAAAAGGCTATTCAACTGCTATTATCAAGCTTGCACAATGCTATTTCTCAGGAAAAGGTATTGAACAAGATAGAGATTATGCTTATGATTTAGCATCTAAGCTTGCTGATAAGGGTTCAGATGAAGCTAAAGAATTCTTATCAAAATATTATAATGAATAATTGGTGTTTATATGAAAATAGTTGTAAATATGCTATCTAAGGCAGATAGCGTAGATGGTCAAGGTGTAGGTAGTGCTTACCTTGAACAGGTTAATCTTATAAAAACTGAATTAAATGATACATTTGAAGTTAGAATTAATTCTCATAAAAAAGCTGATATAATTCATATTCATTCAGTTAATTTTCCATATTATTTAAGTAGAAAAAGAGGGGCAGTAAAAGTTTGTTATTGTCACTTCTTACCGGAAACATTAGAAGGATCAATTAAACTTCCTAAATTTGCATTTTGGGTATTTAAAAAATATGTAGTATCATTTTATAAAAAAGCTGATTACTTAGTTGTAGTTAACCCTATCTTTATTCCTGATTTAATTAAGCTTGGAGTAAAAGAAGATAGAATAAAATATATTCCTAATTTCGTTTCTCATGATGATTTTTATTTAGAAGATGAAAATAAAATCTTAGAAACAAAAAAGAAATATAATATTGATCCAAATAAATTTATTGTCCTTGGCTGTGGACAGGTTCAAACAAGAAAAGGTGTCCTAGACTTTGTTGAAGTGGCAAGAAGAAACCCAGATAAATTATTTGTATGGTGTGGTGGCTTTAGCTTTAAAGCAATCACAGATGGATATAAAGAATTAAAAGAAATAGTAGATAATCCTCCATATGAAAATTTAAAATTCTTAGGTATTATACCAAGAAGTGAAATGAATGATATGTTTAATATGTCAGATTGTCTTTTTATGCCATCATTTAATGAACTTTTCCCAATGTCTATATTAGAGGCTGTAAATAGCTTAAAGCCTGTCGTACTTAGAAATCTAGATTTATATAAGGATGTATTATTTGATAAATATGTATGTGGCGAAGGTGTTGATGATTTTGATAATCTAATCAAAAAGCTTGCAACAGACAAAGAATTTTATCAAGAATGTCAACAAAAATCAAAATATATATCTGATTATTATACTAAAGAAAATGTTAGTAAAATATGGAAAGATTTTTATCTTGATGTATATAATAAAAATCCAAAAAGAAGGAAAGCTTAGTTGCTTTCCTTCTTTTGTCCTTGTTCTTGCTTAAATAAATCTATATTATATATTAAATCTAATATTTTACTTATTTTTAATTCTGTATCAAAAATATTATTAATACCTTCTTTTATATTAGTATATATTTTTACATTCTTTTTAATTTTATTTAAATACGATCTACCAATATCATTAAAATCTAATATTCTTACAAAATCAATTTTAGATAAATTGTTATTTATATCTTTTGTTACATCAAATAATATATTTAATAACATTCTTTTAATTCTAGTTTTAGTATATCTTTTAGATATCATATATTCTAAAAAAGAATTATAATCATCAAATTTATATATATCCTTTAATCTATTTTCTATTCCTTCATCTACTAAAAAGATGTTTTTTAAATATGATTTATCAGATGAAATAATTTTATATTTAATAAAATTAAATAATTTATTCTCATCTAATATTTTATCCTTATTATTAAATACAAATTTAGGAGTATATAAATCAATTTTATCTAAATTACATCTTATAGCTTTAGCACTAGGATATATTGATGATATTTCATTATCTAAATAATCATTTCCTTCTCTTTTAATTGTTTTAAGAATTATATTATAATTATTATCTATAATATGTTTATAGTAGAAAAATCCTAATATATCATTAGATTTAAATGGTAATTCATTTAA
>CADBQV010000141.1 GCA_902796895.1 uncultured Erysipelotrichaceae bacterium
AAATCAAGTAGAAATACTTATTTAAATAAAGAAGAAAGACAAGCAGCATTAATTTTAAGCAAATCATTAAAATTAGGCTTAGAAGCTATTAAAAATGGCGAAAGAAGTGTTAAGGTAGTAACTGATATTATTACTAAATCATTACAAACTGAAAAATTAGCTAAGATTGATTATGTATCAATTGTAGATAATGAAAATATCCAATATATTGATGAAATAAAAGGTGAAATTTTATGTGCTATTGCAGTATATATTGGAAAAACTAGATTAATCGATAATTTTATTTATAAATGTGAGGAATAAAAATGCCAAGAATAACAATGTTAAAATCAAAAATTCATAGAGCTACAGTAACTGAGGCAGACCTAGATTATGTAGGTTCAATTACAATTGATGAAGATTTAATCGATGAAGCTGGTATGTTTGAATATGAAAAGGTTCAAATTGCTGATGTTAATAATGGTAATAGATTTGAAACTTATATTATAAAAGGTAAAAGAGGCTCTGGAATTATATGCTTAAATGGTGCTGCAGCTCATTGTGTTAATATAGGTGATAAGATTATTATTATGTCTTATCAAGAAGTAGAAATTCATGAGGCTAAGCAATATAAGCCAACAGTTATTTTCGTTAACGATAATAACAAAATCATAAGAAAATCTTTTTATGAAAAATATGGCAAATTAGAAGATCAATAGGAGAAAAATATGCTAAAAGGAAAGACAATTATTTTAGGAGTTACAGGCTCTATAGCCGCATATAAAATTGTAGATTTAGCATCTAGCTTAAAGAAAAAGGGTGCAGACATACATGTTATTATGACTAAAAATGCCTTAAATTTCATAACACCTATTACATTTGAAACTATTACAGGAAATAAATGTATTGTAGATACATTTGATCGTAATTTCGAATTTGAAGTAGGTCATATTTCTTTAGCAAAAAAAGCTGATTTCTTTTTAGTTGCCCCTGCATCAGCTAATGTTATTGGAAAAATAGCATCAGGCATTTGTGATGATATGCTTACAACTACACTTTTTGCATTCACAAAAACAAAATTAATTGCCCCTGCTATGAATACTAATATGTATTTAAATCCAATATTACAGGATAATTTAGAAAAATTAAAAAAATATGGTTATAAAATTATTGAACCAGCGTGTGGTAATTTAGCATGTGGTGATACAGGAATTGGTAAATTACCTCCTGTTGAATTATTAGAAGATAATATATTAAAATATATAGCTTATAATCATGATTTTGAAAATAAAAAAATATTAATAACTGCAGGTCCTACAAAAGAAGCAATAGACCCAGTTAGATATATAACAAATCATTCATCAGGCAAAATGGGCTATGCTATAGCTAATAAAGCATTTTTACGTGGTGCAAATGTCACAATTATATCTGGTGATGTTAATGTAAAAGCATATGATGGAATTAATATTATAAATGTTATTAGTGCTAAAGATATGTATAATGAGGTTATAAATAATTATAAAAATTATGATTATATCATTATGTCTGCAGCAGTAGCTGATTATACACCACTTAATTATTCTTCAAATAAGATTAAAAAGAGTGATGATGATTTGAAAATTGAATTAAAAAGAACAGATGATATATTATCATATGTTGGTAAAAACTTAAATGATGGTCAAAAATTAATTGGCTTTTCAATGGAGACTGAAAACTTAATTGAAAATTCAAAAGCTAAATTAATTAAGAAAAATGCTAATATGATTTGTGCTAATTCAATCAATAATAAAAATGAAGGATTTAAAAGTGATACAAACAAAATTACATTAATCAAAAAGGATGATGTAATTTCACTTCCATTTGATACAAAAGAAAATTTAGCTAATTTAATATTAGATGAAATTATTAAGCTTTAGGAGGATATATGATACTTGCTGTTGATATAGGAAATACTAATATAGTTGTTGGTCTTTTAGAAGGAACAACTATCCTTAATTGTGGAAGAATTGCTACAGATAGAAAAAAGACAGATATGGATTTTGTAATTCAATTAAAGCTTATGCTATCTATTTTTAAAGTAAAAGAGGAATTAATTGAAGGATCAATATTATCAAGTGTTGTACCTGAATTAACTAATCAATTAGTTATGGCAATTAAAACATTACTTGATAAAAAACCATATGTTATTGGACCTGGTATTAAAACAGGCTTAAACATTAAAATTGATAACCCACAAACACTTGGTGCCGATAGAGTATGTGATGCAGTATGTGTAATAGAAGAATATAAGGTACCAGCAATAATCATCGATATGGGTACAGCAACTACAATTTCAGTAGTTGATAAATATAAAAACCATATAGGTGGTATGATTATTCCTGGTATTAAAACATCTCTAGATTCATTATCATTAAGTGCATCTCAATTACCATATATTTCACTTGATTCACCTAAAAATTTAATAGGAAAGAATACTGTTGAATGTATGCAATCAGGTATTATTTATGGTAACGCATCATTAATCGATGGCTTAATTGACAAAATAAAAGAAGAAATGAAGGAAGATTTTATTGTAATTGCTACAGGTGGATATTCAAAAATTGTAATAAATTATTGTAAAAATAAAATAATATATGATCCTAATTTATTACTTAAAGGCTTATATTATATATATAAGAAAAATGCTAATTAGGAAGGTATATATATGTATTCAAAATGTTTAATGTGCATGTATGTATTTGGAAGAAAATGCTTAAAAACTAATTCATTTATTGAAGATGATATATATGAAAATAAAAAAGAATGCATAAATTTCAAATCAATTGAAAATGAAGACATTGAATATCCTAATGACACATGCTGTAGCGAGAATAGTGATTATTATGAAAAAAATTAGATTAGTTTTTGTATCACTTTTTGTTTTATTGTTATCAAGCTGTAGTTTATTATTAAATTCACCTGTTAAAGAATATAGGTCATATACAGTTACAAGCTATAAATTTATAAATAAAAGTGATGAATTTGAACAACAAGATAAAATGATTGATTGTTATTTTAAGGATGATATTACATATATTCCATTTTATAGCTATATAAAAAGTTTAGATGGAATATATGATAATTCTAAAACATCACTTGAAAATGACAATAAGGTTTATACATTTAATTCAGAAGCAGGATATGCTAAATTTGATACTATAAATAATAAAATAGAAATAGAAAACACTGATTCATTTTCTATATTAAAATCAACTCATACTAATTATACAAGAGGAGCTAAAATAGATTCTTCTGAATTAAAAGCTCCATCAATTCATACAATTAATTTGAATGATTATTCCTATAATATAGAAGATATGGATGATGATTTTTTAATTCCAATATTTTTATTTAATGTAATATTTTCAGCTAATCAATATAATGTATATTTTACTGGTGAAGGATTATATGGATTTTATCCTTCAATATCAGATAGCCAAACATTAACAGATTTATATTATAAATCTCCATATCATAAAAAATATGCATCTAGCAATACGAGATATGAGTTTTATAATTTATTATCTTTAATAATGGATCATTATTATGGATTAATTGATGAAAAAAACATTAAAGAAGTAAACAAATTACAATATTATAAAACTGATTTATTGGATGTTAATACAAACATAAATTTCAATGCTTTTTTAACATATCTATATACTTATTTAAATGATGGACATTCATATTTACTTACTCCACCATTATATAAGATGAATGGATCAATAGATTTAACACAATATTATTCAGATAGTACTTTAAAAAGAAAAGATGCTAATAAAAAATTATCACAACTAAGATTAAAGATGTTATTATATAATGACGATTATGAAGAGTTAAATGATTGTTATTTAAGATTTAGTAGTGATCATAAGCTTGCTGTAATAATGTTTGATTCATTTGAAACAAACAATACTGCAGGTACTGCAGATACACTAAGATATTTCTTTAATAAAATTAAAGAATATGATGTAGAAAAAGTAGTATTTGATATATCTTTAAATACTGGTGGAAATATCGTTGCCTTAGCTAGTTCACTTGCATTTATGACAAATGAAGATATAACAGTAGCGTATGGTGATACATTTGATGATTCATTATATAAATCATCATATAAAATAGATGTTAATTTAGATGATAATTATGAAGATTTAGATGCATTTGATTATGATTATTATATATTAGCATCAAATTCTTCATATAGCGCAGCTAATCTAATGGCAGGTATAGCTAAAGATATGTCTTTGGCAACACTTATTGGTGAAAAAACTGGTGGTGGTGCTTGTGCAGTATCTTATTTAGTCGAAACAGATTTATCTTCATTTACTGTATCTTCATCATTTAGATTACTTTCAATTGATAAAAATGATAATACTAAATTCTATGATGATGGTGTAGATGTTGACTACACACTTGATTATAATAGTTATTACGATATCGATAAATTATATGATTTTATTTATAGCTTATAAAAAATTATATTGATTAATATGAAATATTTGATATAATCATTTCGTGAAATAACAAGGAGGAATATTATGTTAAGAGTACTTGTTGATAGTGGTTCATCAATAAAATGTGATGAAGCAAAAGATTATAATGTAGAAATTATACCTTTAAAGATAATGCTTGGAAATAAAGAATATAGTGATGATGGTAAAGAATTATCTATGGATAAATTTTATGATTATCTTAAAAATGAAAAAGAATTTCCAAAAACAAGCTTACCTAATTTGGCTATATTAGAAGATAAAGTTAATAATTATACAAATAATGGTGATGATGTTATAATCATAACTATTTCATCAAAAATTAGTGGTACATATAATAGTATTCATTTATTATTTGAAGATAATAAAAAAGTATTAGTTATAGATTCATTAATAGCAGTTGGTGGTTTAAGATTTATTGTTGATTTAATTAATAAAAATAGAGATAAATCTTTAGATGAAATTAAAAAATTAACTGATAAATTAATTCCTAAGCTAACTGTTTTAGCTATTCCTGAGACACTACACTACCTACAAAAAGGTGGAAGATTATCTAAAACAGAATGGCTACTTGGTTCAATCCTTCAAATCAAGCCTACAATTGGTTTTAAGGATGGAAAAGTAAAAGTTGTTGATAAAAATAGAGGAATTAAAAAAGCTCAAAAGAGTATTATCGATACAATTGTAAGTACAGGTGTTGATGATAATTATGATATTATTGCAGCTTATACACATAATAGAGCAAATGTTGATGAGCTAGTAGGAATGCTTCCTGATGAATTAAAGAAAAAGGTTAAAATCTATGATGATTTAACACCAGCAATCGCAGCTCATTGGGGTCCTAACGCATTTGGTTTAGTTTTCGTTGAAAAGTAATGGAATTTCCATTACTTTTTTCTATTATTCTAATAGAAATTATGTTAAAATAATTATGTGTAGGGTGATATTATGGAAGTTGTATGCAAAATTTGTAAAAATAAATA
>CADBQV010000142.1 GCA_902796895.1 uncultured Erysipelotrichaceae bacterium
ATGATAGCTTGTACAATTAAATTATTAGTTAGTGATGAAGTACTAGCTGAAAGAAAGAAAAACTTTAAAATGGTATTAAAACCAGTTGATGGTTACTTAAAGCGTTATAGAAAGCTTGTAACATCAGCTTCAACTGGTGCTATATTTAACGAAGATTAATAAATAATTTAAAAGTAAGGTGATGGATTTATGAAACTTAATGGATCACAAATCATAGTTGAATGTTTAGTTGAACAAAAAGTTGATACAATTTTTGGATATCCTGGTGGAGCAGTATTAAACATTTACGATGAATTATATAAAAATCAAGATAGAATTAAACATTTTTTAACAAGCCATGAACAAGGAGCATCACATGCTGCTGATGGCTATGCAAGATCAACTGGTAAAGTTGGTGTTGTAATAGCTACATCAGGACCTGGTGCTACAAACTTAGTCACAGGTATTGCGACTGCATATATGGATTCTGTTCCTATGGTTGCTATTACTGGTAACGTTCCTAATTCATTACTTGGAAAGGATTCATTCCAAGAGGTCGATATTGCCGGTATTACAATGCCTATTACAAAGCATAATTATATTGTTAAAGATGTTAATAACCTTGCTCAAACAATAAGAGAAGCATTCAAAATTGCTCGTTCAGGTAGACCAGGACCTGTCTTGATTGATATTCCAAAAGATGTTACTGCAGCTGTATGTGAATACACACCAGAGGTAATCGACTTTAATCAACAAATTAAAGATTTAAAAGAAGTTTCAGAAGAAAGTATTAAAACTATTGCTGAATTAATTAATAATGCTAAAAAGCCATTTATTTATGCCGGTGGTGGTGTTATTAGATCTAAATGCTCAGAAGAATTAAATGAATTTGCTAATTTCATGAATATTCCAACATCTACATCTCTAATGGGTATAGGTGCATTTGATCAAACTAATAAATTATCTACAGGCTTAATTGGTATGCATGGTACAGTTGCTTCTAATAAAGCAGTTGTAGAATGTGATTTATTAATAGCTTTAGGTGTTAGATTTAGTGATAGAGTTTTATCAAATCATAAGCATTTTGCTGAAAATGCTAAGATTATTCAAATAGATGTTGATCAAGCTGAAATAAATAAAAATATTCATATTGACTATCCACTTGTTATGGATTTAAAAGATTTCTTTACAAGAATTAAAAAATATTTAAAGAAAAACGATAATCCTGCATGGACAAGCCTAGTTGAATCATGGAAAAATGTATTTAGCGAAAACCAAGTTTCTTCATCACTTAAACCTAGATATTTCATGGAAGCAATTGATGAGGCAACAAATGGTGATTGTTTCATTTGTACAGAAGTAGGACAACACCAAATGTGGGCTGCACAATACTTCAAGTATAAAAAGCCTAACAAGCTAATCACATCAGGTGGTTTAGGTACTATGGGTTATGGTATGGGTGCATCTATTGGTGTTCAAATTGGTAACCCTGATTCGTATGTATTTAATATTTCAGGTGATGGTTCATTTAGAATGAATTTCAATGAATTATTAACTGTATCTAAATATAATTTACCTATTTGTGTTGTAGTTGCAAATAACGGTGTATTAGGTATGGTTAGACAATGGCAAACAGCCTTCTATGAAAAGAGATATAGTCAAACTATATTAGATACTGTCTTAAATTACGAATATCTTGCAAAAGCTTGTGGTGTTGATTACTATCATGCTACTACAAGAGCTGAATATAAAGATGCAATCGATAAAGTAATTAAAAATAGAAGACCTGCAATCATCAATGCATATGTAGAAACAGATGAAAAGGTATTACCAATGGTTGCACCAGGTAAGCCAATTGATGATTTCATGCTAAAATAATTATAAAAAAGTGAGAAAATAACTAGTTATTTTCTCTTTTTTTATTTATAATATTACTGAGGTGTTTTTAAATGACTTTAGTTGAATCATTATTAAGTATCGCGATAGTAATGGTCATTTATTTCTTTTTAATTGAGATTTTTACTGTATTATTTAGAATTACAGGTTTAACAAGAGAAAAAGCAAGATTTCAAGTTATTTCGATGATTACATGCGCAGGATTTACAACAAGTGAATCAGAAATAATTACAACATATAAAAGAAGAAGAAAAATAGCAGTAACATGTATGATAGCTGGTACTGCATTTAATGTATTAATTATTTCGTTAATTATTAATTTGATTGGTTCTATATCTGACTCTGATGTATTAAAAGATCAATTAGTATGGATTATATCTATTATAGGTGCATTCTTCTTAATAATTATTATTACAAGAATTCCATTTGTATCAAGACAAATTGAAAAATTAATTGAATCTATTGCAAGAAAGATTTTTAGTAGACATTCAAATTCTAATGTACTTACAATGCTTGATTCATATGATGATGATGCAATCGTTGAAATTTATATTAACAACATTCCAGATGTATTAAAAAATAAAACATTAATGGAATCAAATTTTAAAAATCAATATAACTTAAATATCTTAATGCTAAAAAGAGGTAATAGAACAATAGATATATCTAAGGATACTGTTATTCAAAATAAAGATCAAATAATCTTATTTGGTAAAAAACAAACAATTAAAGATTTATTTACATATAAAGTAGATGAAGAATACGAAGAAGAAATTATTAATAATAAAGAAAATATTATTACATTAATTGATAATTATGGTTCTGATGCAATGGCAGAAGTAGAAATATATGTTTTACCTGATATATTAGAAAATAAAAAATTATTTGAATCTAAAATAAAAACTGAATATAACTTAAATGTATTAACTATTACTAGAAATGAACAATCTATTCCAGTAACAAAAGATACAATTATTGAATTGAATGATAAAATAGTTGTATATGGAAATTACAATAATATTAAAAAAATATTTATTGAAACAAAAAATGATTAGAATAAAAAATGCGGAAATACTAAAAATTGTATATCCGCATTTTTGTTTTATATAAATTTATTATTTATTAGATTCGTCATTTAATGCATTATTAATTGCAGAAATTAATGCATATATTGATGATGCAATAATATCATCATGAATACCGCATCCCCAATAATCTTTGTCATTATATCTAATTGATACATATGATGCAGCTTCAGCCTTAGAAGTGGATTCTAAATTATGTTCAACATAATTAGTTAATTCATAATTTAAATTATAGCATTTTTTAATTGCGTTACTTACTGCATCTAATCTACCATTACCATCTGCTAAAGTGTTATTTTCAACATTATTCATTAATGTTGATAACATTACTTTAAATAATTCACCTTCTCTAATAAAATGATATTCATTTAATTTAAGAGGTGTCTTTAAATTAACAAAGCTTTCAACGAATATTGTTTGAACATCATTAGGAGTTAATTCCTTATGTTCCTTATCAGATATATCTTTTACAAGATAACCTACTGTTTCACGCATCTTTTGAGGTATATCTAGACCGAAATTAGTTTCTAGAATATAACAGATACCACCTTTTCCTGATTGAGAATTGATACGAATAACATCGGCACTATATTCTCTTTTAATATCAGTTGGGTCAAGTGGAAGATATGGAACATCCCATATTTCTTTATTATTTTGTTTTCTAAATTTAATACCTTTAGAAATTGCATCTTGATGTGAACCAGAGAAAGCAGCAAACACGAA
>CADBQV010000143.1 GCA_902796895.1 uncultured Erysipelotrichaceae bacterium
AGACTTATTAAATTTTAATAGTGATAATATTTTGGCTGATAAGCTAGAGATTGAATCAATGATTAGAATATCAGGTGAAATAGGAATTGTACCCCTTAGCATATCACTAACATCAAATAATAGTGGTATTATAAGAAGATTTGTAAGCTTAATTAAAAAATATTATGATGTAGAAACTGATATTTTAAAAAGAGTTATTGATAGATTTGATAGTCACACAAACTATACTGCAATAATTAATAAGGGCGCAGATATTATAATTAATGACTTAAATTTATTACATGAATCATCTAATTATCGTCAAGATTTAGATGAAAGATTAATAGAAGCATATTTAAGAGGGGCATTTTTAGTTAGAGGAAGTGTAAATGATCCCTCTAGTAAAACAAATCATTTAGAAATATCATCAACTAGTGAATCTGAAATTATCTTTTTACAAAGATTGATGAATAATTTTGAATTAAATGCAAGAATTTCTAAAAGAAAGAATTATTTAGTATTATATATTAAAGCAATTGATTCTATAGCTGATTTTTTATATCATATTGGCTGTAATCAAATAATGGAAAAATTCCAAGATATTGTAATTACTAAGAAATTAAAAACAAATGCTAAAAGAAGTGTTAATCTTGATTTAGCAAATCAAGAAAAAACAAATAGTGCTGCAAAAATGCAGGTGAAATATATAAAGGTAATTGAATATAATTATCCTTTAGAAAAAATAGATCAAAAAATATTAATGGTAATGAAAGTAAGACTTGATTACCCAGATTATTCATTAAATGACTTACTTACAGTTATTCATAATGAATATGATCCTGATTTAACAAAGAGTGGATTAAACCACAGATTTAGAAAAATAAAGCAGATGGCAATAGACCTTAAAAAGTCTAACAAATAGCATTATTTTATTGATAGCAAATTAAAATTATGATAAAATAAATCGTGTATTTGTTTTATACAAATTAAGGAGATGAATTTATTTGGCTCGTGTCGTAAGAAAAGTATCTTCTAAGGCCACAATGGGGCAAAAAAAAGAAGGAAGATTTTTTAATAGTAAAAAGTTTTGGATTTTAATTTCAACTATTGTAATTGTATTAATCGCAGTTGCAGTAACAACAGGAATTATAATTTATAACAATAATAAAGCAGAAGAAACAAAACAAGTTGATGATTATTTTGGAAAATCAGATTATTATAAAAATAAAGATTACAACAACAATAATCAATATGAAATAACTGGATTTAATAAATCAACTTATGGTGCACTTAAGATGTATACATCTAGTGATTCATCAGATACAGATGCAGGTGATATCTATGTTACATACGCAATTGTATTTGCATGTGATTTATCTACATTCTATCCAATGGATTATTATATAACTGATTCTGATGGAAATAATCAAAATCAAAAGAATGATGAGCATGAAAAAATTTATAAATATTTAATTCAATTACAATATGAAATTGAAAAATATAATGAAACAAGTGATCAAGTTGCAAAATTATTTATTATTGATTTAGCATCTAAGGATGGTAGTGAAAATAATAAAATATTAGATGATCAAGAATTTGTTCAATCAAGTGAAGATGATATAATTACTCAATTTATTAGTGTTCATACTGAAGATGGATTACAAACAAAACAAGATAACAGAAGTATTTACACTGATAGCTTCCATACAATGACTACAACTACTATTTCAAATATAATAAGATGTATTACAGAAGATTTTAAAAAATTAAGTAATGAATAGCTAGCTTGTTGCTAGCTATTTTTTTTAAAGAAAATGGGGGAATTTAAAAATGGATTTAGTTTTAAATGAAGATATTATAAAGAATGTCGCAAAAGAAAAAAACATTAAAGAATCACAAATTAAAGCAGTATTAGAAATGCTAAAGGATGATAAAACAGTAGCGTTTATCGCAAGATATCGTAAAGAGGCTACTGGTAATTTAGATGAAGAAGAAATAAGAGAAATTTCTGATTTATATGAATATAATGTTAATTTAAATAAAAGAAAAGAAGATGTTAAAAGATTAATAGCTGAAAAAGGTCTTTTAACTGAAGAATTAGAAGCAAAAATTAATGCTTGTGAAAAATTAATTGATGTAGAAGATTTGTATTTACCATATAAGGAAAAGAAAAAGACTAAAGCTACAGAAGCAATTAATAATGGTCTTTCACCTTTAGCTGATTATATGATGCAACTACCTATTGATGGTAATAAAGAAGAAATAGTAAATGAATATTTAAATGAAAAAGTAAAAACATATGATGATGCTATTACTGGTGCTAAATATATAATTGCTGAAAGAATTAGTGATGAGGCTAAATATAGACAATTTATAAGAGAATATTTTAAAGCTAATGGTATTATTAAAACAAAAAAGAAAAATAATGATAATGACTTAGAAGAAAAATTCTTACAATATTATGATTCTTCTGAAGCAATTAATAAGATTAAACCACATCGTATTTTAGCTATAAATAGAGCTGAATCACTTGAGGTATTAAATGTTACACTTGATGTTGATACAACTAAAATATTTGAATATTTAGTCTTAGATATTTGTCAAAATAAAAATTCTTTATTTGATTTAGAATTAAAGGATTCTATATTAGATAGCTATAAGAGATTAATATATCCATCTATTTCAAGAGAAATAAGAAATGATTTAACAGCTTATGCTGAAGAACAAGCTATAAAAGTATTTAAGATTAACTTAAAGAATTTATTACTTGAAGCACCTATTAAGGGTAAGACTGTTTTAGGTGTTGACCCTGCATTTAGAACAGGTTGTAAATTTGCAGTTATATCTAAAGAATCAAATGTCCTAGATTTAGGTGTAATATTCCCTAATGAATTAAAGAAGGATTCAGAGGTTGACCCTAAGAAGGTTAAAGAATCTAAAGATACTATTGTTAAAATAATTAAAGAATACAATGTTGAAATAATAGCTATTGGTAATGGTACTGCATCTAGAGAAACAGAAAGCTTCATTGCTGAGGTTATCAAAGAAAACAATTTTGATATTCCATATGTTATTGTAAGTGAAGCAGGAGCTTCTATTTATAGTGCTTCACAAGTAGGTATTAAAGAATTCCCTGATTTACCAGTTGAAAAAAGAAGTGCTATATCTATCGCAAGAAGAATTCAAGACCCACTTGCTGAGCTTGTAAAAATTGATCCTAAAAATATTGGTGTAGGACAATATCAACATGATGTTACACCAAAGAAATTAAATGAATCACTTGATAATGTAGTAATTGACTGTGTAAATAAGGTTGGTGTAAATTTAAATACTGCATCAGTATCCCTTTTAAAATATGTATCAGGCTTATCTAATCAAACAGCTGAAAACATTGTTAAATACCGTGAAGAAAACAATGGATTTAAATCTAGAGATGAGCTTAAAAAGGTAAGTAAGCTTGGACCTAAAACATATGAACAATGTGTAGGTTTCACACGTATTATTGATGCTAAAAACCCACTTGATAGAACAGATATTCACCCTGAAAGCTATGATAAAGCATTAAAAATCTTAGCAGCAATCAATTTCAATCCAGAACAAATTGGAACAAATGAAATAAAAGAAAAAATAGATTCTTTAACTTTAGAAGAAAAAGAAAATATAAGATTAAATGTAGATATTGATAAATATACATTTGATGATATTTTATTATCATTAAAATCTCCTGCAAGAGATATAAGAGAAACATATCCAGGACCAAAGCTTCGCCATGATGTAATGCATTTTGAAGATATAAAGGTTGGTATGGAATTAGATGGTGTTGTAAGAAATGTAGTAGATTTTGGTTGTTTTATCGATTGTTATGTTAAATATGATGGCCTACTACATGTATCTAATATGTCATTAAAGAAGATTAATCACCCAGCAGATATGCTTCAAATAGGTGATAATGTACATGTTTATGTTATATCTATTGATTATGATAAGCATAAAATGGAATTATCATTAATCAATCCAAATAGCTTTAAAGATTTTAAAACTATTAAAGTTGGTGATTGGCTAGATGGTAAGGTAATTGAAGTTAAAGATTATTATATAAGATGTGATTTTGGCTATAGATATATGGCAACAATCAATAAGCATGATATATCTATATATGATATTAATTTATTAAATCTATTTAAAGAAGGACAAAGTGTTAAAGCTAAGGTATTAGATATCGATTATAATAATCATACTTATAATTTAACAATGCTAAAGGATAGTGAAAGAGTTGATATTAAAAATATCAAAAAAGGCACTGAAATTGATGGTATTGTTAAAGCAATTAACGAATATGGTATATATGTAGATTTAGGTGTTAAAAAGGATGCCTTTGTTAGATTATCTAACATGAGCTTAGATAAATCATTAAAAGCAAATGACATTGTAAAAAAATATGATAAGGTTCATCTATATATCTTAAATGATGATGAATCTAAAAACACATTTGATGCATCTTTAATTAATCCAAATGATAAATTAAAGCTTGAAGATATTGTTATAGGTAATTTATATAAAGGTGTTATTAAAAAGATAGAATCATATGGCATTTTTGTAGATATCGGCTTAGATAGACCTACATTTATTCATATATCTAATTTATCATTATATGAAATTACTGATCCTAATAAATTATTTAAATTAGATGATGAGGTTAATGTATATATCTTATCTAAGGATGAAAAGGATAATAAGACAGATGGTTCTTTAATAAATCCAAAGGATAGATTAGAAATTAAAGATTTAGTCATCGGAAATAAAATTAAAGGATTTGTTAAAAAGATTGAACAATATGGAATATTTGTAGATATTGGATTAAAGAAACGTGGATTCATCCATAATTCATTATTAGATAAAAAATATAATATAGATGATGAAATCGAATGTTATATAAATAATGTATCTATTAAAGATGAAAAAATAGATTTATCAATGATAAATCCTAAAGATATCTTAAAAATAGAAGATATAAAAGAAGGCGATGAATTTGATGGTGTTGTTCGTCAAATCACATCATATGGTGCTTTTATTAGCTTAAAAAATAACATTGATGGTTTAGTTCATATTAAAAATATTTCAAATAAGAAAATAGATAAGGTTGAAGATGTATTAAATGTTAATGATAAGGTTCATGTTTATGTATTATCAAATGATATTAAAAACAAAAAACTTCAATTATCATTAATTGATCCTAAAACAATATTACATTTCGATGACATTAATGCAGGTGAAATATATGATGGATATGTTCGTCAAATCACATCATATGGCGCATTTATTGACTTATCAAAGGAAGTATCAGGATTACTTCCTATAAATAGAATCTCTAAAGAATTTATTAGTGATATTAATGACTATGTAAAAGTAGGAGAAACTATTAAAGTATATGTTTTAGGAAAAGATAAAGAAACAAAAAGAATTGAATTATCATTACTTGAAATTGAGTAGCAAATTTGCTACTCTTTTTTCTGTTTTAAAGGCATAAAAAAATAGGCCCTAAGGCCTATTTAAATGATATTATTTTTTAATATTAGGTTTAGCCCAATCCTTATTAGAATCGAACCATGATTCATAAATTGATAAATCATTATCGATATAAGAAGCAGTATATTCTTCATATATTTTCTTTTCTTTATATTCAGTAATTGAATGTCTTAAAGAATTTAATTTATTATCAATAACATTTGATTTAATATTAGAATCTTTAATAGTTATATTTAATGAATTTAATATTAAATATTCTTGGAATGAATCACCCTTATATGTTGAAATAACACTTGAGAATAAATCATCTAATAATGATTTAATATCTGAATCTAATGAAGAAGATTGTCCATTAATTGTTTCAATATAATAGATAAAGAATTGGTTGAAATTAGCTGCTTTAGCATCATCTGTATCATTATATGAGCTAATAGTTAATTTAACTGTCTTTTCTTCGTCATTATTATCAGTATATTTTCTTAATATTAATTCAATGGCGTCTTGATAACCAGTTGAGTCATCATCACTTGTGAATGTTAAATAATCAGGTGTATCATAATTATTTACAATAATCATGTGGTAACCAAATTGAGTTTCACATAATGTATCCATTGAAATGTCTTCAACTTGACTTGGAAGAAGACCGAATTTAGCTGTTTCATTATCTGTGTTAAAGAAATAGAAATAACCATTACCACTGTTGAATTCTTCTTTATAATTATCGTTTTCTTCAACCTTGAAATTACCATTACCCTTTTGAGCAGAAATAGAATCAGCCATAGTTTTATATATACCTTTAATATATGTTTGGAAAGGTAATACATAATTAGTTACTGAACTTTGAGTAATATCTTGTAGATTTTCAACAGTTAATAAGAAATTATAATTATATTTTTCTTTTAATTCATCCCAGCTTGTAAATGTATTATTATCTGCATCCTTAAATGTACCTGATTTGAATTCGTCACCCTTGTTATACATCTTTTTTACGAATGTTAATGCTTCATAATATGTTGTAGGAGCATAAGCATTTGAAGTATTTAGGTAAGTAGCTTCTTGATAAATTGCTTGAGCTATAGCTACAACTGCTTTATTGAATTGAGTTAATTCAGTATCATTCATCTTTGATGTAAATTCATTAGGATCATCAGGAGAACCATCGCCATCATCATCGATGTTGATTAATACGTGGTCAGCATTTAATTCTAATAATTTATCATAATTTTTATTACCAGTTTCAAGTAGATATGATAAATAGCCATCTTTAACATTATCAGCTAATGAATAAGAATCATCGCCATCATCTTTTCTCCAAGAATCGAATACTAATAATTTCTTATATGTAGAAAGAGCGCTTGTAGCATCATAATAATATTTAATAACGTCATCCTTATTAGTATAACCATATGTACCTAATAAGAAAGTTTCTAAGCCTAATGCCTTATCATAAACGCTATTTTCGCCATTATTAAATGCGTTAATTGAATCATCTAATGCTGAAACATTATTATCATGTTCTTCATCATCAATTAAATATAAATTATAATCTGATTTTACAAAATAATCATAATATGTATATGCAAATTGTAATTCAAAGAATTGAGGAATAATAGTTTGAGCATATTTTTTAGATGCATCCTTATAGAAATCTTCAACAGAATAATAAGTATCATTAATCTTTAAGATGTTTTGATCATTTTTATTAACTGAATGATCTAATAATGTATATGAATCACTATAAGATTGATAGAATCTATTTTCTAAGAATGGATCATATATTTCAATTTTTGCATCTTCATATAATTTTTCTTCATTAGTATTTATATAACTATTATTATCATTAATAATTTTTTCTTTTACTAATTTGTTGATTTTATATAATTCATCATCATTAAAATCTTTATATTCCTTTTCTTCAGTATAAGAATAATCTTTAGCAAAAGGATTATAATATTCTGTACTAATACGCATTGCAAGAACATATTTATTGTTGATGTTTCTTGGTTCAGTTAACCATTGTCCATCTTCAAGTGTGTCTTGAATTAATGTTTGCATACTAGTTGATACCTTAGATAAGTCATTTTTCTTTTCATTTACAACGAATGTAAATGCATCTGAATCCTTATCTGTAGTATCATCTTGTCTATAGTTGTAATAATATTCATATAATTTTTTGTATTGACTAAATGCTTTATCTACATCTTTTGTATCTTTATCATATGATTCAATTTCTTCACCTAAAAAAGCCATTGCATCTTCAGCATCTTTTCTAGAATTGAATTGAATAATTACAGCATGATATTTACCATATTTCTTGAAATTTTGCTCATAAGTTTGTTTTAAGCTGCTATCTTTAAATAGGTAGTAGTTGTTTTTAACATATGTTTCAGTATCTTCATTGTAGATATATTCTTGATCAGCAATCTTATATAATGCTTTTCTAGCACTTAAATTCTTAGCTTCAGTTAATATTGTCTCATTAACCTTAGTTTCGAATTTGTCTAATGTTATTTGATCAAATTGTAATACATCATCATCTTCATCAAAAAGATAGCCTGACATACCATAACTAACAAATTTAATATCAGTTTTAGGATTAATATCTATAGCAATTTGTGCCATATTATCAACCATCTTAGCTTCTTTTTGTGCTGCTTCAGCTTCAGTATATTTTAATATGGCTTTAGCAGAAGAAGAACTAAATATTACACTTGATAAATTAGAATTAATCTTAAGTAATAATTTATTTCTAATTTCGTTATATTTTTCATCAGTTATTTCATATAATAATTTATCTGCTTCATCTTCATCTTCACTATCAGTGAATTTTAAATATTCAAGTGCGGCATCGCCATATTTTGAATCATTTTTGAATGCTTCTAAAGTAGCATTTTTATAAACACCAGTTAATGCATTAAATTCTTTTTCATAAATTACATTTTGAATTTTTGTAGTTAATACATCATATGAGTTATATTTTAGCTTTGCATAATATTGTTCGAATGTCATTGAATATTCGCCATTATTAGCCTCAGCTACTTTATCAGATAATTTATCTGCGAATGATGAATAAGGTGTTACAGTGTTTCTTGCTGTAGTCTCACTACCACAAGATACAAGAGTAGAAATAGTAAGTGCTGTTAGTACGCCTGTGGCAAATACTTTAAATGCTTTTCTTTTCATTATTATTTCTCCTCCTTTGTAGTATTAATAAGGAAGTCAGCGATTTTTTCTTCTAACTTTTCCCACCAATTAGGATATAAATCTAATGTATTTGTAGTATCTAGATTTAAATTGTCATCTAAAGTTGAATTTGGATCATCAATGAAAATATATTTATAGCTATCAGCACTACGTTGGTTAATGCTAATTATTTCATTTAAATAACCATTAACTGAATCATATGCTTCATTGTTATATGTTACTTCAGAGTTGAATTTAATGATATTATAGATATTAGATGTTTCAACATTAGCTGCCTTCTTAATGAAGTAAAGAAGAATAATTCTTTGAGTTTCAGTTCCTTGGAATCTTGTGTAAACAGGAGATAAGAAGCTTGAAACTGCAGATGATATTCCTTGAGGCATTAAAATAGATGAACCATTATTTACTGCCATATCTAATAAATATAATAATACTTGATTAGATGAGAATTTATCTTCTTCGTTGAAGATATTTTTAATTTTATAATATTCTTCATTGAATTTAATTACGATATCAGTTAAAGGAGTTTCTTCGTAATCTTCGATACTCCATTTAGCAGATGATTTTGTTGTACAAGATGTAATAACAATTAAATTATAGCCATCACTAGATTCAACTATTTCATTATTTGAAGTTGAAATTGAATCCTTTGATAATGGTTCAATATATTCAGTAGGTGATGATTCATTGATGAAATATTGGTAAGTATAACCTTCAGCACCATTAGTTTCTTCATATTTTGAATCATGTCCTCTAGAATAATCATATACTCTTTGTTTAATCTTAAAATCAACATCAGAAGAAGAATTAGTTAAGCTAACATCTTCTAATTTAACATTGAATCCAAGTTTTTTGTATTTTGCCCATGTTTCTTCTGGAGAAGATGGAGATTCTGAATATTGAGCCTTAGCACTGTTATTGATTTCGTTAACGATTGTTTCAAGTTCAGTTGCGTGGCTTGTATTTGCTGTATATGAAAGTCTGTTATAAATTTCAATTACTAAGTTTTTAGCAACCTCTTCTAAAGTAGTTGCAGGATTATTTACCTTAGTTTCAGTATTTGTCCAATCAACAGTTATATCTTTCCAATCCTCTACCTTATCAGCTTTATTATCATCATCCATATCTAGATATACTAATAATCTCTTACCAGATAGATTGAAATAAGAATCATATGCGATATCTGAATATTCTTTAATGAAATCAGATAAGCTTGTACTTGCATAATTTGTTAATAATTTAGCAGATGCAAGTGATAAGATGTAATAATTGTCAATAATTTCATCAATATCAGCAGAATGGAAATATGACATTAAGAAATTATATGTACCTACAGTTGCAGGATAGCCATTTGATGAATAAGCATCATTTGCAAATGCAGTTAAGACATTTTTAATATAGTTTTCGTATAATTGACGATTAGATTTTTTATCTCTTTCTTCTTTAAATACGCTTGTATCTTTAATTATCTTATTAGATATAAGAGTAATTGCTGTAGTAGCACCATCTTTTTGTTCTAGATAATCAAAAACACCAAATGCTTTGTTAGTTCCTCTAACTTTAATAGAGTTTTGATCTTCTTCATCAGCTTTAATATTTAAATTATAAGTTGTTCCATTATATTCTAATGTTGCAAGTAAATTATTATTATCAGCTTTAAAAATTGTTTTTGAATAATCTGAATTATCAAGTAAATATGCTATTTCAACTTCTTCAACATAAACCTTAACAGCTACATTTTTAACTTCTTTATCAAATGCAGTTGTCATAGTAGAAGAAGAAACTGTATTTTTAACTAAGATATTTAATAATGAATTATATAATTCTTTATTTTCTGTAATGAATTCATAATATTCATTTGTTGTATGTGATGCTTGATAATAACCTTCACAAGCTTTAAGTGTTTCAACAGATATATCCATATCACTTACTGAGCTTTCATCAATATCATCTGATGCATCAGCGAATTTGTATACGATGAAGCTTCCAAGTTCTGATGATTGAAGTGCAGTAGAATAACGAGTTGAATAGCTTTGATTGTCGTTATCATCTTTTAATTTTAATGTATCATAACAATATCTTCTGAATGTATCGTTATAATTATCTTTTAATGTTTTTGCATCATAAACTAAATAATCACTATAAGTTTGATCACTTATTAAACCATTTAAATCAGATAAAGTTTGATTATAAAGTGCATCTTCATCTGAAGTTTGATATTTATAAATGATTTCATATGTTGTATCTCTTAGCATATTTAAGCCAGGGAACATTTCATCATATGTTTTAGATTTTAATACACCAGCAGGTAAAATACTTCTATATCCACCATACATGTAGTTATATAGCATAACATAAATATCAAGCATTACTTTACCATCTAGCTTAATAACAGCTTGATTACTTTCAGGATTCATAGTAGAAGATGCTTTTTTAACCATCTTATCGTAATATTCGATATATTCTTTATAAGTTTGGCTTGCTTTAGTATAATCCTTACTATCAGTATCCTTTATGAAATAATAAGTGTTAGTAGAAGAATATAAGTAAATACCAAATGCTCTTAAAGTATTTGAAAATTCAGTACTATCAGTAAATTTGATTAATAATTGATCTAAATCAAATGTATCTGTGTAAGCTGTTTTTAATTCGGATACGAATTGGCTTTTTGTAAAAGAACCAAATGTATCGTCATCCTCATCTTCATCCTCACTTAATTTTGTATAATAATCCTTCCAAGCTGCATCATATGCGTATGATAATTTAGCTAATTTAGGATAATATTCTTCCTTTAAATCTAAGGCTATTTCATATACTGCATCCTTTGTTGTATCATTTTCAAAGTCGTTGTCTTTGTAGTCATCAACAGCAGCCTTAATTAATTCAGAATATTTTTTACCTTTGTTTGTTAAATCTGCAGTAATTTCATTCTTGTGATAAGTAGTAAACATCTTATCATCATATTTTTGATATAATTGTAATAAATTTAAATCAGTGTATGATTCAATAGTCTTCCAATATCCTTCAGCCTTCCAATCAGTTGATAAGAAATCTTGGATAATGAAATTAATCATATCCTCTTTAAATTCAATATATAATTTTGATAAACTATCAGCAGTTATTTCTTCGTATGTTCCATCATCATCGTAATCTGTTTTTAGTTTATCCTTATCTTCATCAGATAGCTTAGATATATCGCCTTTTGCATTTAAAATGATATCAACCTTTTTAAGTGAATCATTTAATACGATTGTTTCTTTTTGGCTATCTATTACATCCTTAGCGCTCCATTTTAATTCATCCCATAATTCACCAGTTGTAACTTGGTATTTGCCAGCCTCGGCATAAACCTTGTTACTATCTAGCTTACCATATGTATTTGTTGCGCCAGAACAAGAAGATAAAGTTATTGCTAAAGCACCTGATAACACTGCAGCAGATATCAAGCGTGCTTTTTTTCTTTTCTTACTCATGTAACAAAAAACTCCTTTACCATTAAAATAAAATATGCAACTAATATCATAACATTTTTATAAATAAAATGCAATGAAAAAAGAAAAATGAAAAATCTTTTTTAAAATAATATTTTAATAGTGTTTAATTTGTCCTAATTTGTATGTTATAATAGTCGATGTTGGTGATATTATGAGATTTAAAGTCTTTTCAAGTGGAAGCGATGGAAATTGCACACTAATTGAAATAAAAAATACAAGAATATTAGTTGATGTAGGAATTACAAAAAAGAAAATAATTGAAGGACTCGAAAGCATGAATTTATGCTTAAATGACATTAATGGAATACTTATTACACATGAGCATGTTGACCATATAAAAGCATTACCTACACTCCTAAAGGAGTGTTATATACCAATTTATTTATCTCTTGGTACTCTAAATAACATATACAATATGTATAAAGCAAGAGGTCAAGAAAAGATACTTAAAATGATGGATGATAGATATAATGAATCATCAATTATACCTCTTAAAAAAATCGAAAATTCATTATTTTATGAAAGCATAAATATTGGTGGAAATATTATTGATATTTTACCCATGTTTCATGATGCAATTGAGCCTATTGGATTTCAATTTCATGAAGGAGAAAAACGTCTTGTTTACATAACTGATACAGGCTATGTTCATGAAGAATTATTCAAATATATTAATGATGCAGATGCTTATATTTTAGAGTCAAATCATGACCCTGAAATATTGCTTGCAAGTAATAGACCATATAATTTAAAAATGAGAATTATATCAGATCATGGACACCTATCTAATGAAAAATCAATGGTTTTATTAGCTAAATTAATGGGTGAAAATACAAAGGTTGTATTACATGCTCACGTATCACAAGAATGTAATTTATCAGAGATAATTATAATGACAAGAGAAAAGGTTTTTGATAGCTTTGGCATTGATTATTCTAATGTCGAATTTGAAATATTACACCCTTATTTTTCTAAGGAGTATACAATATGAAAATATCAATTATAAGTGTAGGAAATATTAAAGAAAAATACTTAAAAGATGCCATTTTAGAATATTCTAAAAGATTATCAAAATATACTAAAATTGAATTTTTAAGTACAAATGATGAAGCAATTTGTGATAACCCAAGTGATAAAGAAATAGAAATAGTAAAGGATAAGGAAGGAGAAAGACTAAAAAAAATAATACCTTCTAATTCATATAAAATTGTCCTTGATTTAAAAGGACAAATGCTAGATTCTATAGAATTATCTAAAAAAATTTCGGATGTTTTTTCTTATAATAATTCAAATATTTCTTTTATTATTGGTGGTTCACTTGGCCTAAGCAATGAAATTTTAAAAAATGCTGATTATCATTTATGCTTTTCTAAAATGACATTTCCCCATCAATTAATGCAAGTAATTTTGTTAGAACAAATTTATAGATCATTTAAAATTATTAACAATGAAGTATATCATAAATAGGTATACTTTATTTTTTTATTTAAATGTGGTATCATTTAATAAATAGGTCATTAAAAAAAGTGGGATGATATTATGAAAAAACTATTTAAAATATTAATATCATTTGTATTTATATTTTTATTATGCTTTTATTTTGTTCCAATAAATGCGAATTCATATTTAGCAGATAAAACAGAAATACCAGTCGATTTGGAAGTATCAGGTGCTGAGGCACTATGCCAAACTGACGATGGATATGTATGGATTGCACAGTATTCTGGTTTAACAAGATATGATTCAAAGGATTTTGAAACATATAAAGCATTTGAACAAGACGGTGTTACATATGACATTATAAATGTTAGAGATTTAGTTACTAAAAATAATGTTTTATATATTGCAACATCATCTAATTTATTTAAATACGAAGATAATCATTTTACATGCCTTAAAACAAATGTAGGTATTATAAAAGAGATTGAATTAGATACTAAAAAAGACATATTATACGTTGCTACAGAAACAAAGGGTATCTTAATGATTGATACTAAAACAAATACATTAAGTACTCTAGATGGTACCGAAAATAGACCAACAACTGATATAGCTATAGATTATGCAAGAGATGAGATATATTATGTATCAAATGATGGTATTTATAATTCTAAAGGCATAAGAATTTTTGATAATTCAAAAATACTTGATATTTATATCTATAAGGATATTTTATTAATAGGAACATTAGATGGATATATCTATAAGTATGATTTAAAAAATAACAAGATTTTAGAAGATAAATATACCATTGGTGATCAAATTAATAAAATTTTATATTCAGAAAGTGAAAATATAATATTTGCTGCATGTGAAAATAACGGTATTTATTGTATAGATGAAGAAACTGGAGAACATAATATTGCTTCTAATTTGGAAAATAAAGCTCAGCTTGTTGATTTAATGATAGATTATGAAGGAAATTTATGGGTTGCATCACATTATATTGGTGCCTCTGGTGTATCAATTATTACTAAAAATGTTCTATTAGAATTATTATATGATGATAGTATTTGGCAAACATTAGCTATACCACCAAGTAACGATAGAAATGTTTATGCCTTAGAAAAACATGATGGTATTTTATATATTTCAACAACAAGTGGTTTATATTTTTATAATTTAGAAAATAAAAAAATAGAATCATCTAATGTAGTTATGGAAAAAATATATAAATACATTGATGATAATATCGCACCTACAATTGAACAATCATTAATTGAAACTGCAAATAAAGAAACAGATGCAGAAAAGAAAGCTAAATTAATAGCTGATATTCCAAACGAATTAGAAAAAGCTAAAAGAGGATATTATGATTGTAGAGATATTGAAAAATTCAATGATAAATTATATTTTGCTTTCTACAAAATTGGTCTTGTAGAATATGATTATAATACAAATAATGTATTAATTTATGATTCAGAATACATCAAAAATCATATCAATAATGCATATAATGAACCTAATTATGCCGTTGCAAATAGTGTTAGATGTTTAAGAGCTTTTGATAATTATTTAGCAATTGGCTATTCTAAAGGAATTATGAGATATGATGGTTTAAAATTTGATATTAATAATATAGGTGGAAATGTTTTATTTATTAACAAATCAAGTAGCGGAAGCCTAGTATTTGATAGAACTAATGGCTTATATTCAATTAGTGATGATTTTAGTACTGTAAATAAAATAAAAATTGAAAATGAAGTAAGTGGTAATAGCTTAAAGTTTTTATATGATGGAGATAAGCTATATTATAATTTAAACAGTAGATTATTCTGTGCTACATTTGAAGATGGTAAATCAAAGGTAAGAGAAATAATTGTACCTCACGTTAAAGGTTCAATTGTTGAAATTTCTAAAATAAAAACAATAGTAGATGGTAAAGTTAGCTATAAGTATGTTATTGCTAGCCAAACTCAAATTTATATAGCAGACTCATTAGATGTTGATATTTTAACTGATTATGATTTTTATGATTCTTCAAATGGTGTACAACCAATAATTGCCAATACAAGTGGATATTATGATGAAGAAGAACAAAAATATTATTTCCAATCTACAAATGGTATCTTTGTATATGATTTTAATGAAACTCAATTAGCAGCAATACCTACAAAAATAACTATGTGCTCAACTGATGTTGATGGTACTCATTATTTTGAAAATGATATTAAAATTGATAAGAATGCTTATCGTGTTTCATTTAATATATCAGTATTTGGATTTAGACCTCATAGAGGATATAGTATCTATTATAAATTAAGTGGTTTAAATGATGATTATACACTGTTAACAGAAGATACAAATACCATTTCATTTTCTAATTTATCAGGTGGCGATTATACATTTAGTGCATATGTAATTGATTCAAATGGTCAAAAAAGTAATGTTGTTACTGTCCATGTCGTAAAGCCTAAATTAATATATGAATATGTATGGTTTTGGATTTTAATTATACTATTAGCATTAGTTTTAATTGGCGCCCTAAACTTCTTCTTTATTCATAGAAGAACTAAAAAAGCAATCGAAAGAGAAAATGAATTAAAGGGCATTACTATTGAATCAATAGAAGCAATTGCCCGTACAATCGATGCTAAGGATACATATACAAATGGTCACTCAATTAGAGTGGGTCATTTCTCAAGAATTATCGCCAAAGAATTAGGATATGATGGTGATGAGCTTGAAAATATTTATTATACTGCATTACTTCATGATATTGGTAAGATAGGAATTCCTGATGCGATATTAAATAAGCCAGGAAGACTTACTGATGAGGAATTTGAAATAATGAAGAGTCACACAACAAAGGGTGCGAAGATACTTGCTGATATTTCAACTATTCCAAATATTGTTGAGGGTGCAAAATATCACCATGAGAAATATGGTGGAGGAGGATATCCTGAGGGATTAAAAGGTGAAAATATTCCTTATATCGCAAGAATTATATGCTGTGCCGATTGCTTCGATGCGATGGCTACACGCCGTGTATATAAGGATCCTTATCCAAAAGAAAAGATAATTTCTGAATTTGAGCGCTGCAAGGAAATTCAATTTGATCCAAAAATTGCTGATGTAGTTATTAGATTAATAAATGAAGGCAAGCTTAAAGCAGAATAATTTATAGGCTGTATTAAACTGATAAAGTTTATACAGCTTTTTTCTTTTTATAAATAATGTATTATTTAATTAATTGACTAGAATTAATTTAAGTGTTAAAATTACAATATAAAATGCGCACTTATCACAATAGCGCAATTGGAGGTAAATATTGTGGAAAATAATGTTAATGCATTACCAAAAATTAATGAGGTAAATAAAAAAGAACCTAAGAAGGTTAAAATTATGCAATTTGGTGAAGGAAACTTCCTTCGTGCATTTATTGATTGGATTGTAAATTCAACAAATAAAAACACTAACTTTGATGCTGGTGTAGTAGTTGTACAACCAATGCCATTTGGACGTGTTAAAGAATTAAATGAAGCAGATGGCTTATATACTTTATATTTACAAGGCTTACAAGATGGTAAGGCTGTAAGAACTCATGAAGTAATCAAATGTATTCAAGATGCCTTAAATCCATTTGAAGAATATGACAAATATTTAAGCTATGCTGAATCAGATGATTTAGAATTTGTTATTTCAAATACAACAGAAGCTGGTATTGCATTTGATCCTAATGATACTGACTTCACAAAGTGTCCTAATTCATATCCTGGTAAATTATTAGCATTCTTAAAGAGAAGATATGATGCTAAGAAAAAAGGATTATATATTATTCCTTGTGAATTAATTGATCATAATGGTGAAACATTAAAAGAAACATTAGTTAAATTAGCTAAGCACAATAATATGGATCAAGCATTCATTAGTTGGGTTGAAAATGACAACAAATACTACAACACATTAGTTGATAGAATTGTTCCTGGTTATCCAAGAAATGATGCAACTGCATTCCAATTAGATTTAGGATACCAAGATCAAAATATGGTTGTTGGTGAAATCTTCCATTTATGGTGTATTGATGCTCAAACAGTTGC
>CADBQV010000144.1 GCA_902796895.1 uncultured Erysipelotrichaceae bacterium
ATAACCATTATTGTTGTTGCTTTAGCGATTTTAATTGTTTCAAGCATTAGCGTTTTTTTTATTAGAAATAATGAGCATCGTAAATCAGATCAGCTATTATTAGTCTTATCTGAAACAGGAAAAAAGAATCTTGATTATTATTTTAGCAGTGTTCAAAAATCTGTAGGAAATGTATCTATGTATGCTAATTCTAATATAAGTGGACTAGATGATGAAAATTTGAATCAGCATGTGGAAAAATTAAAAACGTATTTTGATTCAGTAGCGTCTAAAACAAATGGTGTTTTAACATATTATTATAGAATCGATCCAGAAATATCAACTAATGTCAAAGGATTTTGGTTTATTGATAATGGAGAGGATTTTATAGAGCACGAGGTTACAGATATAACTCAATATGATACAAAGGATACAACCAAGCTTGTATGGTTTACAATTCCTAAATATCAGAAGAAGGCTATTTGGATTTCACCATATATTACAGAAAATCTAGATAAGAGAGTTATTTCATATAATGAGCCAATATATTATAGAGGACAATTTATTGGTGTTATTGGAATTGAAATTGATTATACAACTATGGCTGAGCAGGTAGATAGTATAAGGCTATTTAATAATGGATATGCCTTTTTAAGTGATGATAATGGTAATATATTTTATCATCCTAAGATTGATATTACTAAAATTGAACAAGATGCAAATCTTGAAGTACCTGATGGCTTACTTAGTGATTCAACATTTGTTTCTTACGAATATAATGGTGTAAAAAAGGAAGCTGCTTGGTTACCTCTTGTTAATGGAATGAGACTTAATGTTACAGTACCTGTATCCGAAATGGAAGGAGATTGGCAACAATTAGTATTAAATATATCAATTGTAGCTATAGAGGTATTAATAATTTCAACTTTAGTTATTTTAATTTATTCAAGGCGTATTTCAAGACCATTAAGAGAATTGACATTAGCAGCAGAAATGGTTGATAATGGTGATTTCAGCTTTTCATTAAGATACGATAAGGACGATGAGCTTGGTAAATTAACAAAAACATTTATTAATCTTTCGTCACATGTAAAAGAAAATATAAGTAGATTAAATAAACAAGCATTTATTGATTCAATGACTCAGGTAAAGAATAAGGCAGCTTTTACAGATTACACATTAAAATTACAGTCTAGAATTGAAAATGGTAATTGTATTAGATATGCTGTTGGAATCTTCGATTGT
Source organism: uncultured Erysipelotrichaceae bacterium (assembly GCA_902796895.1). Lineage (GTDB taxonomy): Bacteria > Bacillota_I > Bacilli_A > Acholeplasmatales > Anaeroplasmataceae > Anaeroplasma. The sequence goes on from CADBQV010000144.1 coordinate 1,225, forward strand.
AACGATTTAAAGAAAATTAATGATGAATATGGTCATGATAAGGGTGATATTTATCTTAAAACAGCTAGCCGTACAATTAGGGTAGTATTCCGTGATCATCAAATATTTAGAATTGGTGGAGATGAATTCGCAGTTATATTAGAAAATGATAAGTGTGATAATGTTGAATCCTTGATAAAGATGTTTGAAAGCTTTGTATATAAAATTAATAATGATGCACAAAATATATGGGAAAAGGTTAATCTAGCATATGGAATAACTGAATATGACTCAGAAAATGATAGAGATATTGATGAGGTAATTCGTCGTGCTGATAAATTTATGTATGACGATAAGAGAAAGAGAAAAAGTAATAGTAATGGAGAGGAAATATGAGAAAAGTAATAAAGATTTTATCATTTTTAATATTATTACCATCATTATTATGTACTTTATTATCTATTAGTGCATATGCACAGGAAAAGATTGTACGAGTAGGATGGTTTGAGTCAAAATACAATATCAGTGATGAATATGGTCGTCGTTCTGGTTATTCTTATGATTACCAGCAAGCATTAGCTGTTTATACAGGCTGGAAATATGAATATGTTACAGGTAGCTGGCCTGAATTACTTGAAAAGATTATAAATAATGAAATAGATTTATTAAGTGATGTTTCTTACACAGAAGAAAGAGCGGAGAAAATGATATATTCATCTACTCCAATGGGTAGTGAAGATTATTATATTTATAAATCTCCTGATAATAAAACTATTTCAATTGATGATTATTCTACCTTCTCAGGTAAGAAAATAGGTATTAA
>CADBQV010000145.1 GCA_902796895.1 uncultured Erysipelotrichaceae bacterium
AGTAAACATAGATGGAGCCATAAATACTAATATAGTAATAATTGAAAATGGAATTGCAGCAATTCTCATAAAAGGAATTCTTCTTCCCTTTGGATTTTTAGAATTGTCTGATAAATTAGCAATTAATGGATCAGATATTGCATCCCATATTCTACAAAGAGCAGTAATTAAGCCAATAATTGTTAAAAAGCCACCAATAATTAAACCTGGTGTAATTAAAGTATAAAAGTCTAGCTCAGTGCCTGAAAAATAGTTTAATGTTACACCATCTTTAACTTCCTTTGTTGGCAAATAAAAGGCAACAAGCCAAGCACTAATGATACCGCCAAGTAATGACCAACCAAGTTGACCAAGAGCGAATATCCACATTTGTTTTTTAGTTAATCTTTTTGTGTTCATAAAATCCTCCTTATTTCTTTAAATTAAATAATATTATATTGATTAACTCTTCAATTAATTTAGATTTTTCAATAATATGATCTTGTCTTAAAAAATCTAAGTTCGCAGCTTCTTTTTTAGATAATTCAAGTAATGCTTTAGACGTTGAATAATAAAATACTTCAATATCTTCTATTTTTCTTATTTCATTATTATTTAGTCCATCTTTATATATTTTCATATATACATCTTTAAAATTATCAAAGAAATCAGCATATGAATTTAATGATTCATTATCGCTATGACTTACAAGTAAATCAAAATCATGAATAAATTTTAAATATTCTGGTTTTTCCTTAAATACATCTAAATAAGAATAATAAAACGCTTTTATTTTATTAAAATTTCCATCAATTTTTTCGAAATTAAAATAATTTTCAAAAACTCTTTTTTGTAATTTAATTGCACATTGTAAGACTAGATTATCTTTTGTTTTAAAATATCTATAAATAGTCATTTCTCCTATTTCTAGTTTTGATGAAATGTCTTTTATAGTGACATTTAAAATAGAATCATTTAAAAACAATTCTAGTGCTTTATCGATAATCAAGTCCATTTTCATATCTTTTAAGCTCATTATATTCACTTCCAATCGATTTGTTTTTGATAGTCTAACTATCATTTTGAAACTGCTACTATCTATCTTTATATTAACACATTTGATTTATTTGTCAACAATTTAAATATTATTTTTAAAAAATAATAAAAAAATAGAGAAATTTATGTTTGAAATTTCTCTATCTTTAATTAAAATATTTATTTATTATTTTTTCATCAGCTATAATTTTAACTTCTTTATTTGCTTTTTTTATTTCAATATTTTTTTCAATAAGTCCTAATTCACCATCAGTATTTATTAATAAATCTTCTTCTGATTCAATTATTATATTTTTATTTTTAATTATTAAATCTAATTTAGATTTTTTATTAAATAATACAAATTGTAAGAATTTAATAAATGATATAATTTTAAGTTTTCTTTTTTTCTCTAAAAAGATATTTAAATCATTATTGAATTTTTTATTAATTTTTACACCAGCAAGATATCTTGATTCTATTGCAAGTAATAAATAATAATCATCAATAATTTCTATATCATCATATTTGATTTTTAATTTAATATATTTATTTGAATTATTAATATCCTTTAATGTATGGATATAATATGCAAGCTTTCCAATTTTCCTTTTTATTTTAGTTTTAGTTTCATAGCTTACATTTGATACGCCGCCTATTGCTAGGCCATACATAAAATATATGTCATTTACCATATATAATGGTTTATTATAAATATATTGTTTTTTAATAATTTCAATAGATTTTTTATATGAATTATAACCAAATGAATTAGATATATCATTACATGTACCATTAGGTATAAATGCAAGTGTTGGTAGTTTATCTAATACTTTAAGTGTATTTATAGTATCATGTATTGTACCATCGCCACCAACTATTAATAAAATATCATATTTATTTGAATTATTAATTATATAATCCTTTATATTTAAGTTTACATCAGGAATAAAATAATCAACATTAAATGTATTAGATAAATCTTTAATTATTTTATCTAAACTAATTTTATTATGACCACTATATTTATTATAACAAATAAGTAATTTCATATTAATTTAAATAAGCATCAAATTTTCTAATGTTAGGCTTCTTTCCGGCAACAACTACAATATCACCTGGAATAATTTTATCAGTACCACGAGGAATAAAGAAGTTTGCGCCTTCTCTTATAATACCTACAACGTTAACATCAAAAGCATTTCTGATATTCATTTCAATTAATGATTTTGATTCAAATTTATCTGAAACTGATATTTTAACCATTGCATAATCATCAGCAACTACATAATAGTCCAAAATTGAGTCACTCATTATTTGGTTAGCAAGTGATACGGCTGCAGATTCTTCTGGCAATATTACTTCTGTAGCTCCAATTAGATAATATAATTCTTTATGATCTTCTACGTCGGCTCTAACTGTAATATGCTTAACACCTAAATTTTTCAAATTAACAATAGTTAAGATTGATGCTTGTAAATTATTACCAATAGCAACTACAGCATGGTCAATTGATGCAGCACCAAGCTCTCTTAATACATTTAAATTTGTTCCATCTGCGATAACACAGTGTGGTGTGAATTTAGAAACTGCTGTAACACTTTCTTCTTTTACATCTATAGCTAAAACATCACAGTTCATAATACCAAGTGTTTTAGCAACGTTAAATCCAAATCTACCTAAACCGATAATAATAAAGCTCTTTTTCATCCTATAATCACGCTCTCTTCTATATATCCTATTTCTTCTTTAGATGAATTCATCCAGTTTTTATTTAATACACCAATAATAGTTAGAGGTCCAATTCTTCCAAAGAACATTAAGAAACATAATAATACTTTGTTAAATGCATTTAATTTAGTAGTTATACCCATAGAAAGTCCTGTAGTTGAAAATGCTGATGTAACCTCAAATACAATTTTTCCAACTCCAAGCTCACTTTGAGTTAAGCATACAATAAATGATACTATAATTATTAGCATAAATGCAACATTTGTTAGAACAAATGCTTTAAATATTTGACTTGAAGAAATACTTCTTCCAAATGCTTTTGTTTTTTTACCAATTGCAAAATGATATATTGCCATTAAAAGTACTGCAAATGTAGTAGTTTTAATACCACCACCTGTTGAACAAGGAGAGGCACCAATAATCATTAAAAGTAAAATAATTATATATGTATTTGGATGTTGTGATAATGTTGACATATCAAATGTTTGGAATCCTGCTGTTCTTGATGTAATTGCAGTAAAGAATGCTTCCATCCATCCTAAATCCATATATGTAAGCTTTATCAATAAACCACCAATTAATATTAAAAATAATGTTGTAGTTAATGTAATTTTTGTATGAAGTGACCATCTAGAAACTCTTCTTTGTCTTATAACCTCTTGTAAAACAACAAATCCTAAGCCACCAGATACGATCATAAACATTGTAGTTAAATTAATAATAACCATAGATGATGTAGATATAACATGAGCAGTTGATGCGAAATCTGTCATATTAGAAGTTGAGAATATATCAAATCCTGCATTATTAAATGAAGCTGCTGAATGGAATATAGACATTCCTACAGCGTCCCACACAGAATTATA
>CADBQV010000146.1 GCA_902796895.1 uncultured Erysipelotrichaceae bacterium
ATTTCTAAAACAACGCGCCATCTATGACCATGGATATTTTTACATTTACCATTATAATTTGTTAAAAAATGTGCAGCATCGAATGATGCTTCTGTGCTTAAAACATACATATATTCACCTCAAAAAATTAAAAAAAGATGGTATCAGTACCATCTTACAAAAACAAAAAAAGGATTCTTTTTTTGTCCTAGTTTTGTTTATAGACAGGATGGTACAAACGAACTGTCTTATTTAAGTATTAAAAATATATCACAAATATATAATATTTTCAATATTATTCTTCAATTTCATCATAATCATCTAAAAAAGATACCTTTTTTCCATTTAATTTATAGCCAAGTATCATATTCATATTGACATTTGATGCGGCAGAAAAGATATTCTTTTCTACATTATCATTATAATTATTTTTTAATTCCTGAATTAATTTTTTAGTAGTTAACCTTTTACTTGTGTTAATCTCATTATCTACAGAACATGCCTCAGTAAAGCGACAAGCACACATTATGAATCTTAATTCATTATATTTTGCCCAAGCTTTGACATCCTTTTCTCTTATTAAATATAAAGGTCTTATTAATTCCATTCCTTCGTGATTATCACTATGTAATTTAGGAAGCATAGTTTGGAAAGATCCAGCATTTAGCATATTCATTAATGTTGTTTCAATAACATCATCAAAGTGATGTCCTAAAGCTATTTTATTGCATCCTAAATCGCTAGCAAGCTTATATAAGGCGCCACGTCTCATTTTAGCACATAAATAACATGGTGATTTATCCTGAGCGTTAGCTACTTCAAATATATTAGTATCTATAATTGTTGCGGGAATATTTAATAAATCTAAATTATATTTAATATGATTTAAATTATGCTCATTATATCCTGGATTCATAACTAAATATTTTACTTCAAATTCAAAATCAGAATGTCTTTTTAATTCTTGAAATAATTTAGCCATTAACATTGAATCCTTACCACCAGATATACATACACATATATTATCATTTGGTTTTATTAATTCATATTCTTTTACTGCCTTAATAAAGGGAGCCCATAGTCTTCCTCTATAATTCTTAATTATTGTTCTTTCTACTTCCTTATATTTTTCCATATAATACCTCAAAATTCATATAAATTATATATGAATAATATAAAATTGCAAATGATTTTTTTATATATAGTGTAATTTGCCTAATTTTATTATTAGTGATAAAATAGCTTTATAGAGGTGATTTTTATGCCGATTAAAAATTCTGAAATTGTAAAATCATTAATATTAAAAGCTAAGGAATGTAATAATATTGATGCCTTAAATTTTTTATTAGATGATAAAAATTATGAATCATTAGAAAAAATGATTGATATTTCAAAGGATTTAAATGATGAAATTACATTAGAATATAAAAGTGAACATAGTTTATATTCTAAAATCGCTCACGCATTATCTAGTGATTATTTTTCTGTTTATTATGTTAATATCATAACAGATGAATATATTGAATATTCTTCTAACTATGAATATCAAGAATTAGAAATAGAACATAGAGGCGTAAATTTCTTTGATGAATTAATTAAAAACGCCCCTAGGGTAATTTATAAGGATGATTTAAATAAAGTCTTAGATAAGCTAAAAAAAGACGTTGTAATTAAAGCAATAAATAGAAAAAAAGCATATACATTAGAATATAGATTAATGATTAATAATAATCCTCATTATGTAATGCTTAGAATTATAAAAATTAAGGATGATGAAAATCATATAGTTATTGGTGTATCAAGTATTCATGAGCTTAAAAAGCGTGAAGAAAATTATGTTAAATTAATCAATGAGGTATTATCTTCTACTTCAATGTCTTTAGCTTCTGATGATTATTTGACTATATATAATGTAGATATAAGAAATGGCGAATATACTGAATATTCACCAAGCCAAGAATATCAAGCACTTGAATTAAGAAATAGTGGTAATAATTTCTTTGATGATGTTCAAGCAGAATCTTTAAGAGTTATTTATAAGGATGACGCATTAAGAGTAAGACAAGCATTAGAAAAAAACGAATTTATTAAAGCAGTAAAAGCAGGAACATTCGTTATTAATTATAGATTAATGATGGATAATGAACCAATTTATGTATCACTTAAGGCGATGATGCTTCCATCTGATACTAACCACATAATTATTGGTGTAAGTAATATAAATGAACAAACTAAAATGCTAGAAAGAGAAAAGGAATTAGCAAGAAAAGATGCCTTAACTGGTGCGTTTAATAAATTTGCATATATTGAAAAAGAAAAAGAAATAAATGAATTAATAAATAATAAAAACATTTATAATTTCTCTTTAGCAGTATGTGATATAAATGATTTAAAAAAGATTAATGATACATTTGGTCATAGTGTTGGTGATGACTATATTAAAGATGCCTATATGCTATTAAAGGATATTTATAAAAATAGCTTAATATATAGAATAGGTGGCGATGAATTTATTATCATAATTGAAGGATCTGATTACCTTAATGGTGATGAATTATATAATAAATTCATAAATAAAATAAATGATAATAAGAAAAATAATTTAGTTACATTAGCTATTGGCTATGATGAATATAATGAATTATATGATAAAACATTAAATGA
>CADBQV010000147.1 GCA_902796895.1 uncultured Erysipelotrichaceae bacterium
ATGCTTAAATTAAATATATGTAAAAAAGTAAAAATCCTAGATTCTAATTCTTATTTAGTTAATGCTAAAAAATTATATAATTTAGTTAAAGATATATTAAAAAAAGATATACATGCCTTTGACGATTTAAGAGATTTAAATAAATATATAGATTGGAGTAAGACTTATGATTAAAACAAAAGAAGATTTAAAATATTATATGCTTCAAGATAAATTAAATTTAAGAGTAAAAAATGATAAGCCTAAAAAATTTGATGAAATATGGAAATATGAAATAATACTTCGAAAGCATGAATATTATAATAATTTAGAAAAGAAAAATATATTTCAAAAAATATTATTAAATCATTATAAAAATAAACATCATAAGTATTCTATAAAATATACTACATCCATTCCAATTAATGTATGTGGTCCTGGACTATCTATAGCCCATCTTGGTACTATCTATATAAACTCAAAGGCTATGGTTGGTAAGAATTTAAGAATTCAATCAGGTGTTACAATTGGTGGTGTTGCTAAAAACAAAGAAGCATTTCCAATTATTGAAGATAATGTCTATATCGGTTCTGGAGCTAAAATTATAGGACCTGTAAGAGTAGCTAAAAATGTCGCAATAGGCGCTAATGCAGTAGTATGTAAGGATATATTAGAAAAATCTACATCATGGGCAGGCATACCTGCTAAAAAGATTTCTGATAATAATTCATGGGCATATTTATCTATAGATGTATTAAAGGATGAAGAACAATGAAAAATATTTTAGATATGTTATTTTTAAAGAATGTTAAATTAGATAAATCTGTTTTTAGAAATATGTATTATTCATCTGATAAATCATCATTTGCAGGAATGGATTTAAATATATTAAGTGAAAATAAAAAATATGATAAATATGAAATATTAAAAGATATATTAAAGGATATTGGTGAATGTCATCAAGAATATATGGCATTTATAAAGCTAAAAGATAAAACATATTTTATAAGAATATTAAAAGATAATGATCAAAAAATATATGATATATTAATGTATTTAATTAATGATTCAAAAGATTTGAAAAAATATGATAGTATATTTTTTAAAGATTATATTAAAATACCTAAAGAATTAGAAGATATTAATAAAACTATTATCTATATAAATAATCATATAAACATCATAAAAAATGCTAAATATTTCACATCATATTTAGGATATGAGGATTGGGATTATAAAAATAAATGCTTAAATATGATAGATGTATCATTAACAAAAAATGTAATAGATGATTTTAAAAATCAAGATTTTATTAATGTTTATGAATTTGTTACTAATGGCAAAGAATTAATAAAATTAAAAATAGAATTTAAATATCTTTTAGGCTTTTATTACATTGAAAATATTGAAAAAATGGATTAGCAATATAAAAATAAATATTGCTAGTCTTTTTTTTACTTTTGTTATATAATAACAATGTATATTTTTAAGGACGTGATTTTAAATGGCTGAAATTAATAACTTCATTAAAACTATTATGCAACAGGATTTAGATAGTGGAGCTATCGATTCTATTATTACAAGATTTCCACCTGAGCCTAATGCATATTTACATATCGGACATGCAAGAGCTATTATAACTAACTTTGAATTAGCTAAAGCATTTAATGGTAAAACTAATCTAAGATTTGATGATACAAACCCTGCAAAGGAAGATCAAGAATTTGTAGATGGTATTATATCTGATTTAGCATGGTTAGGATATAATCCTGCTAATGTTTTTTATGGATCTGATTATTTTGAAAAGACATATGAAAAAGCAATTATGCTAATTAAAAAAGGATTAGCATATGTTGATGATTTAACTCAAGAAGAAATATCTAAATATAGAGGCACATTAAATGAGCCTGGTAAAAATTCACCATATAGAGATAGAAGTGTTGAAGAAAATTTAAAGCTATTTGAAGAAATGAAAAATGGCAAATATAAAGATGGTGAAAAGACATTAAGAGCTAAAATTGATATGTCAAGCCCTAATATTAACATGCGTGATCCTGTAATGTATAGAATATTACATATTAATCATCATAGACAAGGTACTAAATGGTGTATTTTCCCTATGTATGATTTTGCTCACCCACTACAAGATTCATTTGAAGGTATTACACATTCTTTATGCTCACTAGAATATGATAACCATAGAGTATTATATGATTGGGTTGTTGAAAACTGTGAGATTGAAAAGGAATATGGTAAAAGACCTCACCAAATTGAATTTGGTAGATTAAATATCACAAATACAATAATGTCAAAAAGATATTTAAGAGCTTTAGTTGATTCTAAAAAGGTATCAGGATATGACGATCCTAGAATGCCTACACTTTGTGGACTTAGAAGAAGAGGCTTTACTGCTGATTCTATTAGAAATTTCATTTTATCTACAGGCCTATCAAGAGTTAATTCAACTGTAGAAGCTGATTCACTTGATGAAGCATTAAGAGATGATTTGAAATTAAAAACATTGCGTCCTAACGCAATTATTGATCCAATAAAGGTTATTATTGATAATTACCCAGAAGGTAAGGTTGAATATCTAGATTGTCCAAACAATCAAGAAAATGAAGAATTAGGCTCAAGAAAAATTGCATTTTCACGTGAAGTATATATTGAACGTGAAGACTTTATTGAACAAAAGCCTAATAAAAAATGGAAGAGACTTGCACTAGACGTTGAAGTTAGATTAATGCATGCATATTTCATTAAAGCAGTTAGTGTTGAAAAGGATGAATTAGGAAATATTACATTAATTCATGCTACATATGATCCTGAAACAAGAAGCGGCTCTGGCTTTGATTTAAGAAAGCCAAATGGAAATATCCATTTTGTTGAAGCCTCAACTGCTATAAAAGCTGAATTTAGATTATTTGAACCACTATTATTAGATGAAACAGAAGAAAATAAGGATTTAGATTTTATGGATAGATTAAATCCTAATTCAATAACTATTAAAGAAGGATTCGTAGAAGAATCATTAAAGGATACAAAAGAATTAGACCACTATCAATTTATTAGAAATGGTTATTATGTAACTGATAAGGATTCAACAAATGAAAAACTAGTATTTAATAGAACATGTGGTTTAAAATCATCATTTAAATTATAATAAGGGACTGTCTTAGGACAGCCCTTTACTACGTTATATAAAGGAGAATTAAAATGCTAAAAACTATAAATTTAGGAATTCAATATGGTTCAAGAAAATTATTTGAGCATGTTGATTTAACATTTTCAAAAGGAAATTGTTATGGAATAATTGGCGCAAATGGTGCTGGTAAATCTACATTTTTAAAGGTTTTATCAGGAGATATTGAATCAACTGAGGGTGAAGTATATATGGATCCTAACGAAAGAATGAGTGTATTACGTCAGGACCAACATGCATATGATAATGAAACAGTATTAAAAACAGTACTTTTAGGTCATAAAAGATTAATAGAAGTAATGGAAGAAAAAGATAAATTATACGAAAAGGCTGATTTTACAGATGCCGATGGTATTCGTGCTTCAGAACTTGAAGGCGAATTTGCTGAAATGGGAGGCTGGGAGGCTGAATCAGATGCTGAAAGCTTACTTGCAGGCCTTGGTGTTTCTAGTGATTATTTATATTCATTAATGGGTGAATTAGATGCTAAATTAAAAATTAAGGTATTACTAGCTCAAGCATTATTTGGTAATCCTGATATTTTACTTTTAGATGAGCCTACAAATAACTTAGATTACAAATCTACAAGATGGCTTGAAAATTTCTTATTGAATTTTGAAAATACAGTTTTAATCGTAAGCCACGATAGACATTTTTTAAATAATGTTTGTACACATATATGTGATGTAGATTATAAGAAAATCAAATTATATGTTGGAAATTATGAATTCTGGTATGAATCAAGTCAATTAGCTAAAAAGCAAGCTGAGGATGTAAATAAAAAATCAGAACAAAAGATTAAAGAATTAAAAGAATTTATCGCAAGATTCAGTGCTAATAAATCTAAATCTAGACAAGCAACATCTAGAAAGAAATTATTAGATAAAATTGTACTTGAGGATATTGAACCATCATCTAGAAGATATCCATATATTGGATTTAAACCATCTAGAGAGGTTGGAAATGATATTTTAATTGTTGAGCATTTAACTAAAGAAGGATTCTTTAAGGATTTAACATTTACTGTTAATAAAAATGATAAAATCGCATTTTTAGCTGAAAACTCAATGCAAATAACAACATTATTCAATATTTTAAATGGAAAAGATAAAGACTTTAGCGGTAAATTTAAATGGGGTATAACTACAAATGTAGGTTATTTATTCCAAGATAATAAAGAATTATTCGATAAGGATTTAAGCTTAGTAGATTGGCTAAGACAATATTCAAAAGAAGATCAAACAGAAACATTTATTCGTGGCTGGTTAGGTAGAATGCTTTTTTCAGGTGAAGAATCACTAAAAAAATGTAATGTTTTATCAGGTGGCGAAAAAATAAGATGTAATTTTGCAAAATTAATGCTTGAATCTCCTAATATTTTAGTATTAGAAGATCCAACAAACCATCTAGATTTGGAATCTATTACTGCACTTAATGAAGGTATGATAAATTATAAAGGAAATATTTTATTTTCTTCACATGATGCCGAATTATTACAAACAGTAGCTAATAGAATTATTTCATTTAACCTAGATGGTACATATGAAGATAAATTATCTACATATGAAGAATTTATAGGTGAATAAATTAATTATAAATGAGGAATAAAAATGGGATTATTAGATAGATTAAATGAAGCACAATTAAAGGCAGTTACTACTACAGAAGGACCAGTCATGGTTATGGCAGGTGCCGGTTCAGGTAAAACTAGCGTCCTTACAACAAGAATTGCATATTTAATCGATAAATGTGGGATATCTCCATCTAACATATTAGCTGTTACATTTACAAATAAGGCAGCTAATGAGATGAAAGAAAGAATCGAAAAGATGATTAATACTTCAACTTCATTTATGTGGATATCTACATTTCACTCATTTTGTTCTAGATTATTAAGAATTGAAATTGATAGATTAAATCCATACACTAAATATTTCAATATTTTAGATGAAGATGATTCTTTAAAAATGGTAAGAGATATTATGAAAGAAAACAATATCGATTCATTTAAGCCAAAAATAATTAAGAATTTAATATCTAAATCTAAAAACTTTGAAAACTTTAGTGTAAAGGATAGATTACTTGATGATACATTTAATACAGTTAAAGGATTATATGATAATTCTTTAATGCAAAATAACGCACTTGATTTTGATGATTTAATTATTAAAACAATAGAATTATTAAAGAAAAACCCTGATATATTAGAAAAATATCAGGATAAATTTCAATATATATTAATTGATGAGTTTCAAGATACTAATACAATTCAATATGATTTAATTAAATTATTATCTAAGAAAAATAGAAATATATTTGTTGTTGGTGATGATTTCCAATCTATATATTCATTTAGAGGAGCTCAAATTAAAAATATTAGAAAATTCCAAAATGATTATACTGATTATAAATTAATATTACTTGAACAAAATTATCGTTCAACTGAAGAAATATTAACTTTAGCTAATGATTCTATTAAAAATAATCCTAATCAAATTAAAAAACAAATGTTTTCATCTGATAAAAAAGGTAAAAAGCCAATTATATATACTGCCTTAAGTGCTAAAGCTGAGGTACAGTATGTTTTAGATGAGATGAAAAAATTAATATTATCAGGCAAAAAATATAATGATTTTGCGATAATGTATCGAGCTAATTATATTTCAAGAAATTTTGAAGAGGGATTAATTAGATATAATATACCTTATCAAATATATGGTGGTCTATCTTTTTTCAGCCGTGCTGAAATTAAAGATATGATTGCATATTTAAGATTAATATTAATTAATGATGATAATTTATCATTTGAAAGAATTATTAATACTCCTAAAAGAAAAATAGGAGATGCCATAGTTAATAAATTAAAGGTAATCGCAAATGATAATAATATATCATTATTTAAAGCAATTGACCTCTATACAGGAAGTGGTCAGGGTTATAATAATTTAAAAGAATTTAAAGTAAAAATTGAATCAATTAAAGCACAAATTGAAAATCAATTACCAGAAGATATAATTGATTTAATCGATAATGAATTCAATTATAGTGATTATTTAGATACAGAAGAAGATTTTGATACAGCAAAAGATAAAAAACAAAATATAAAAGAATTTAGACAAATGATTAAAGAATCATTTAAAAATGATACATCTAATACAGATTACCTACTTTCATTCTTATCAGATTTAGCTTTAAAGACAGATAAGGATGAAGCAAAAGATAGTAATTCAGTTATTTTAACTACATATCATCAAGCAAAAGGTCTTGAATTTGATACAGTATTTATGGTAGCAACTGAAAATGGAATTTTCCCTTCAATAAATATTGAAACAACTGATGAGCTTGAAGAAGAAAGAAGAATATTTTATGTAGGTGTAACAAGAGCTAAAGAAAATTTATATATTACACATGCAAGTACTAGATATATATTTGGAAATGATGGTGATTGTGAGGAATCTGATTTTATATCAGAATTAAATCCTAATTTCTATACAAATGGTAATAATATTAAACAAAAGCCAATTGAAAAGAAAATAGAAATTAAAAAAGAAATAAAGCCAACCATTACTTTAAATAATGATGTCTCATTTAAAGTAGGAGATAAAGTAAAGCATAAAATATTTGGAAGTGGCATTGTTGTAAGCTATGATGGTAAGTTTGTAACAATCGCCTTTAGTGTTGAATATGGTGTTAAAAAATTACTAGCAAATCACCCATCTATTGAAAAGCTTTAATTTGCAACTAAAATGTTTTTTTGGTATAATATTACTTAAATTTTAAGGAGAATATTTAATATGGATATTAATGTACTTTTTGTCGATAATGAAGAAGAAAAGCAAATGCGTGAGGATAGACTTGAAATTGATGAATTCTTATATAGAGTAAATAGTTATTTCTTTACTCAAAATATCAATTTTAAGCTAATATCATTTAATAGAGATCGTCCTGTTGAGCATTACCGTGAGGTAATAAATGAATCAACTGTAGTATTGTTTACATGCTATAACGAATTTGAACCTGCAGTAAAAAGAATGTTTGAAATCACAAATGAAGAATTTAAAAAGACTGAAAATCCATCATTTGTTCCTTTATTTTATTTTAGAAAAACACAAAATGCTAAATTTGGTGTTAAATCATTTAAGGATTTATTAGTTGAAAATAATTTATTCTATTCAAATTATGATGATGCAGCAATTATGAAATTAATTTTACTTTTCGTAATTAAAGATCATAGATTAAATGATATGAAAATAGAATTTGAGGATGATGAAATCAAAATAGATTTAAAGGATAGTAGCATTAAACCATTTAATATTCCATTTGTTGCTAATTACAAAAATTTAAAGAATCTTATATTTGAAAGAGATAAAATGGCATCTAAAGTAAGAGCCTTAGGTGGTAGATTCTTACTTGATACAAATAATAAGGATGCAGAATTAGATTTCAAAAATCAAACATTAGAAAAAGAAAAAATAACTCAAGATATATTACAATATGAATTTGAGGTATTAGCTATAATTGAAAGCTTAGTGAAGGTTTTATATGGTTCACCTAAGCATATCGCAGCACTTCAAAAGGCACTAGATTATCTAGATGATGGTGATTTTGAAGGATTTAATTCAATTATTAATTGCGATGAAATAATAAAAATGTATATAAAAGAAAAGAATAAAAATAAGAAGAAAAAGAAAAAATAAGTCCAGTTTTAACTGGATTTATGTCTCATAATTGAGGTTAATTATGGATGATTTTAAAAGAATTGAAGAACTAAAAGAAATATTAAATAAGGCATCAACAGCTTATTATGTTAATGATAATCCGATTATGGAAGATTATGAATATGATAGGCTTATGAATGAATTAATTAAATTAGAAGATAAAAATCCTAATTTAAAAACAATTGATTCACCAACAAATAGAATTGGTGGAGAAATATTAACTAAATTTAAAAAGGTTACTCATAAATCTAAAATGGCATCATTATCTGACGCTTTTAGCTTTGATGAATTAAAAGATTTTGATAGAAAAGTAAAAGAAGTAACACCTGATGCTACATATTTATGCGAGCTTAAGATTGATGGTTTATCTGTATCTTTAAAATATGAAAATGGTTATTTAGTACAAGGTGCAACACGTGGTAATGGTTTAGTTGGTGAAGATATTACTCATAACGTTAAAACTATTAAAAGTGTGCCTCTTAAAATAGATAATAAAGAAAATATAGAAGTAAGAGGCGAAATCTTCATGCCAAGAGAAAGCTTAATTAAGCTTAATATGGAACGTGAAGAAAATGAAGAAGAATTATTTGCTAACTGTAGAAATGCCGCAGCTGGTTCAGTTAGACAACTAGATTCTAGTGTTGCAGCTAAAAGAAATCTTGATGTATTTTTATATTACTATATGAATGATGAAATAAAATATCAAGAAGAAGCATTAATTAAAATGAAAGAAATGGGTTTTAAAGTAAATCCTTTATATAGGCATGCTAAAACAATCGATGAAGTTATTTCATATATAAATGAGATGGGAGAAAAAAGAGAAAGTCTTCCTTATGATATCGATGGTATAGTAATTAAAGTTAATGAAATATATTATCATAATTTAATTGGTGAAACAGTTAAATATCCTAAGTGGGCAATTGCTTATAAATTCCCACCTGAAGAAGTTAAAACTAAGTTAACTGATATTATATTTCAAGTAGGTAGAACTGGTGTAATAACTCCTGTTGCTATCTTTAAACCTGTATTTGTTCAAGGCTCTTTAATATCTAAAGCTACACTACATAATGAAGATTATATTAAAGAGAAGGATATTCATATTAATGATACTGTAATTATTCATAAAGCAGGTGATGTAATACCTGAGGTAGTAAAACCTGTGATTGAAGATAGAGGCAGTGATTTAATAGAATTTAAGATGATTAAAAACTGTCCATGCTGTAATAGCTTACTTGTTAGATTAGATGGAGAGGCAGATTATTATTGCTTAAATGAAAATTGTGAAGATAAAATCATTAATAAAATAATTCATTTTGCATCTAAAGCTGCTTATAATATTGATTCACTTGGTGATAAATTATGTGAACAATTATATCAAGCAGGATTTATTGAAAATTTAGCATCTATTTTTAAATTGAAATATCATTATGCAGATTTAATAATCCTTCCAGGCTTAGGAGAAAAAAGCATCAATAATTTAATTGACGCAATTGAATTATCTAAAAAGAATAATCTAGATCAATTATTATTTGCATTAGGTATAAGACATGTAGGTGCTAAAGCTTCAAAATTAATCGCTAAAAGATTTAAGAATATGGATGGTATATTAAATGCTAAAATAGATGAATTAGTTGAAATACCAGATGTAGGTCTAGCAATAGCTAATTCATTATATGAATATATGCATAGTGAAACAAATATTAATCTAATTAATGAATTAAAAGAATTAGGATTAAATATGGAATATATTGGTCAAGATATAAAAGAAAACTTCTTCACTAATAAAAAGTGTGTCCTAACTGGTGGACTAGAAACTATGGGAAGAAATGAAGCAAAAGCTTTAATTGAATCATTTGGTGGAGTTTTATCAGAATCAGTATCTAAGAAAACCGATATTGTAATTGTTGGTGAAAATCCTGGTTCTAAATACGATAAAGCAAAAGCTTTAGGTATTTATATTATGAATGAAGAAGAATTCATAAAGAAGATAAATGAATAATTAAATGTGGAGTGCTTACTCCACATTTTAATTATTATAAAATGAAGTAATTGCTATAAATTTATAATTAAATATGGTATATTATACATATACTTAAAGTAGGTGTATTTATGGATAAAATAATAATTAAAGGTGCTAGAGAAAATAATTTAAAAAATGTAAATCTAGAATTACCTAAAAACAAATTAATAGTAATGACAGGCCTATCTGGCTCTGGTAAATCATCTTTAGCATTTGATACAATATTTCAAGAAGGTGAAAGACGCTTTGTTGAATCATTATCATCATTTGCTAGACAATTTATTGGTTCTAATGAAAAGCCTGATGTAGATTCAATTGAAGGCTTATCTCCTGCAATTTCAATCGATCAAAAATCAACATCACATAACCCAAGATCAACAGTTGGTACTGTAACTGAAATATATGATTATTTGCGTGTTTTATTTTCAAGAATAGGAACTCCATATTGTCCTAATCATAATATTCCTATTTCATCTTTAACAATTGATCAAATTGTAGATAATATTATGACATATCCACTAGGCTCTAAAGTATATATAACATCACCTGTTGTATTTAGACAAAAGGGTGAGCATAAAGGCATATTTGAAAAGTATTTAAAAAAAGGATATGTTAGAGCCTTTGTTGATGATGAATTAAAAGAATTAGATGAAGATATTAATTTAGAGAGAACTAAAAAGCATAATATCTATATTGTTTTAGAACGCTTAGTTATGAAAGAGGGCGTAAGAAATAGAGTATTTGAGGCAGTAGAGGCCGCAATTAATGAATCAAATGGCTATTGTGTATGCTATAAAGATGGCGTTGAGGATTTCTTTTCAACTAATTATGCTTGTCCATTTTGTGGATTTACACTTGGACAATTAGAACCAAGATTATTATCATTTAATTCACCACTTGGTGCTTGTCCTGATTGTAATGGTCTAGGTAAAAAATTAACAATTAGTGAAAATCTAATTATGGATTATGATAAATCATTAAATAATGGTTCAATTATTCCATATAAAAACCAAGATGAAGAATCATTAAATCAAGGTGAATTAGAACAAGTATGTAAATATTATAAAATTGATATGAATAAACCATTTAAAGATTTAAGTAAGGATAAGCAAGATATTATTTTATATGGTTCACCTGATATGATTGATTTTAAGCTTAAATCAAAAAGCGGAAGAAACCATGATAAATTGGCTTATTTTGAAGGTATTGTTAATACATATCAAAGAAGATATAACGAAACTAATAGTGAATGGATAAGAGACTGGATTGAAAATTTCATGATTGAAACTGAATGTAGTACGTGTCATGGAAAAAGATTAAATCCTGGTGTCTTAAATATTTTAATTAATGATAAATCAATTATGGATGTTTGCCAAATGTCTATAGAAAATGCTTATGATTGGTTTAAAAATCTAAAGCTTTCTGAAGAAAAAATGGCTATTGGAAAATTAGCTATTAAAGAAATATCAGATAGACTTAAATTCTTAATTAATGTTGGACTTGAATATTTAACATTAGCAAGAAGTGCTGATACATTATCAGGTGG
>CADBQV010000148.1 GCA_902796895.1 uncultured Erysipelotrichaceae bacterium
GATGCTGATTTACAAGATGATATTAATGCTATTGATGAAATGATTGAAAAATATGAAAATGGTAATGATATTGTATATGGAGTAAGAAATTCTAGAAAAAAAGATTCTTTTTTCAAAAGATTTACTGCAGAATCATATTATAAATTACTTAAAAAAATGGGTGTAGAAATAATATTTAATCATGCTGATTATCGTTTAATGTCAAAAAGAGTAGTTATTGAATTATTAAAATTTGAAGATAATAATTTATTTTTAAGAGGTATGGTACCTCAAATAGGCTTTAAATCAGATGAAGTAAAATATGATAGACTTTTAAGATTAAAAGGTGAATCTAAATATTCATTAAGTAAAATGTTATTACTTGCATGGAATGGTATTACTTCTTTTTCTGTTAAGCCATTAAAGCTAATATTAAATTTAGGTATATTTATGTTATTTATATCTATAATATGCTTAATAACATTTACTATATTATTTTTAACTGAAGTCTTAAATTATAATATTGGTTCATATATAATTATGTTTATGGCATTCTTTACATCTATTATATTAATATCTTTAGGTGTAGTAGGACAATACGTTGGAAAAACATTACAAGAAGTTAAAAAGAGACCTAGATATATTATTGATAAAATTATAAATGATGAAAATTAGAAACTATTTATTAGTTTCTTTTTTTTTATAAAAAAAGACCTTACAAAAATGTAAGATCAATTTAATATTATTAAGCTTCTTCTTTTTCTATAGGAGTTTCTTCATCATTTGTTATATCTCTATTATCATTTGCTTCAGCTAAAGCTAAATCAGCAGGTACGATAACTTTTTGATTATAGCATTCAAATAAATTATCAACACCATCTGGAGCTTTTGTGAATCTTGAAATTAGAGGTACACTAATTAAGCTTACAACCATAGCTAATACACCCATATATATTGAATCAGAGAAATCAAACCATAAAATTGTATAGTCTGAATGAACTGAAGTTATTTGTGGATGAACGTCTGCTAAGCCAAGGACTAAGCCAACAAGAGAAATTGTAATACCTAATATAAATGATGCATATACTGATACTTTAGAAGTTTTCTTTGAATAAAGTCCAAATAGGAATGGTCCAATGAAGGCACCTGATATTGCACCCCATGAAATACCCATTAATGATGCTATATCATTTGTAAATTCTTTTGGTCCATAATATTGGAAAATAGCCATACCAGCACTTACAACAATGAATATTAATACAAATACTCTAAGTAAAGTCATTCTTTTCTTTTCAGGCATTTGTTTTTTAGAATCCATTAAATCAAATACTACTGTAGCAGCTGATGTATGAACTAAGCCTGATAATGTAGACATTGATGCAGCAAGTACTAATACAATTACTATAGCTACAACTACTACATTTAAGTTAGCAACGATATCAGGAATGATTGTTGAACTATATTCTTCTGCAAATAATCTTGAAAAACCACCTAAGAAATAGCATCCACCAGCAACAACTATAGCAAATAGTGTTGAAATAACAGAGCCTTTTCTAATTTGGTTTTCATTTTTGATTGAATAAAACTTACCAACCATTTGTGGTAATCCCCAGCATCCTAAAGATGTTAATAATACAACAAATATCAAATGAACTGGATCTGGTCCAAACATTGATGCAAATTGCCAGCCTTTACCAGCAAGTGCTTTAAATGAGCCCATTAAACCACCATTAATATTTAATGTAAATATAACAACTAATGCTATACCAATTAGCATTATTATACCTTGAATGAATGAGTTAATTGCTGTAGACATCAAACCACCAATTATAACATATAATGCTGTTACAACTGATATAATTAAAATCCAAACAAAATATGGAACATCTGGAGAGAATGTTACATTAAATAAATAAGCTAATCCATTATAAAGTGCTGCAGTATAAGGTATTAAGAATACGAATACAATAATTGCAGCAAAGATTCTTAAGCCTTTAGAATTAAATCTTTTAGCAAAGAAATCAGGCATAGTAGATGATTTTAAATGCTGTGTCATAATTCTTGTTTTACGACCAAGTAAAACCCATGCTAGCCATGAACCAATTAAAGCATTACCTATACCAATCCAAAATGCAGATACACCAAATGCAAATCCGAATGATCCAGCGTAACCAATAAATACAACGGCACTAAAATATGATGTACCATATGCAAAGGCAGATAGCCATGGTCCAACATTTCTTCCACCTAAGACAAAGTCATTTGAATTTGATGCTTTTTTTCTACAATAAAAGCCAATAAAAATTGTTGCAACGAAGAATATTGCGATAAATAATATTTTTACAAATAAATCCATTTTTATTTACCTCTACTTCTCAAGTTGAATTTGTACCAAAGACTTACCAATATATTTTTCTCTAAGCTTTGGTTTTTCAATTTTACCTGTAGCATTTCTAGGTACGCTTGCGATAATTATCTTTTTAGGACGTTTATATCGAGGTAAATCAAAACAGAATTTTTCTACTTCTTCAGCTGTTAATTCATATTGCTCTTTAGGTTCAACAATTGCACAAGCAATTTCACCTAATCTATCATCAGGTAATCCTATAACAGCAACATCTTTAACCTTATCAAATTTTCTAATGAAATCTTCAATTTGAACTGGATAAAGGTTTTCACCACCAGTTATAATTACATCTTTCTTTCTATCAACTAAATAAATAAATCCATCTTTATCACGTTTAGCCATATCACCTGTATATAGCCAACCATCTTTTAATACTTCTTTAGTTGCTTCTTCATTCTTGTAATAACAAACCATTACACCTGGGCCTTTAACACAAAGCTCACCAACCTCTTCAGGTTCGTTAACCTCTTTATTTCCATTCATTATTTTAACTTCCCATAAATAACCTGGGACGCCAATTGCACCAACATGGCTTGTATTTTCAACACCTAAATGAACACAACCTGGTCCAATAGATTCAGATAATCCATAGTTAGTATCGTATTGATGCTTAGGGAATACACTTAACCATCTTTGAATTAATGATGGTGGTACTGGTTGAGCACCGATATGCATTAATCTCCAACGACTTAAATCATAATCCTCTAATTTAACATCTCCACGTTCAATTGAATCTAAGATATCTTGAGCCCATGGAACTAAAAGCCATGCGATTGAGCATTTTTCATCGCTCATTGCTTTTAATATCCATTCTGGTTTAATTCCTTTTAAAAGTACTGCCTTAGATTGAGATATAAGGCTTCCAAACCAGTGCATTTTAGCACCTGTATGGTATAAAGGTGGAATACATAAGAATACATCATCTTTTTGCTGACCATGATGTTTTTGTTCCCATATACATGATGAAATTAAAGCTTTATGTAAGTGTAATATTGCTTTTGGAAAGCCTGTTGTACCACTTGAAAAATAAATAGCAGCTTCATCATCTTCTGTTAATTTTACATTTGGTTTTATAGTAGAGAAGCAATCAATAAAATCATTGTAGCTATCTGCAAAAGGAACCTTTTCATTGCCTACAAATACAAGTGTTTGTACAAGTGGTGTATGATCGGCAATTGGTTCAACTCTACCAATAAATTCAGGTCCAAATACTAATGCATTACAATCAGCTAAATCTAAACAATATTTGATTTCATCTGATGTGTATCTATAATTCATAGGTACAGCTAAGCAACCATTTTTAAGTACACCAAAATAAATTGGTAGCCACTCTAATGAATTCATTAATAATATTGCGACCTTATCCCCTTTTTTAAGTCCTCTTGATTTTAAGAAATTTGCGAACTTATTTGCAGTATCATCAAATTCCTTCCACGTAATGCTTCTTCTATATTCACCTTCAAGTGAAGGCTCAACTAAGCTTGCTTCTCTCCAAGTTTTATACTTTTCAGAAACAATTTGTGGATTAAGTTCTACTAAGCATTCCTCATTTGGAAAATCCTTAGCATTCTTTTCCAATAAATCTACGATAGTCATTTCTTTCTCCTAATTTCTTTTTAAATAATTCTAGTAATATTTTTTAAGTAATAATTCATCAACTTCTTTAATGTTTGGTGCTTTTAATATTGCTTCTGCACCAAAATTAGTGTTTCCGATGAATACATATAAATATTCAATTTCTATATTATTTTCAGTTAATATATTTAATAGTTCATTTAATCCATTTGGCTTATCAGGAACTACTGCATTAATAACATCTGTTAATTTTGCTGTATATCCTTCATTTTTTACTAATTCAAGGGCTTTTACACCATCATCAACAATTAGTCTTAAAATACCAAAATCAGCTGAATCAGCAATTTGAAGTGAACGAATATTAATATTATTACTTCCAAGTAATTTTGTTATGTCGGCAATTGCACCGGCTTTATTTTCAAGAAAAATAGATAATTGTTTAACAATCATTTATATCACCTCACACAAGCTTTCTTTTATCAATTACACGTTTAGCTTTTCCTTCGCTTCTTGCAATTGAATTAGGGTTAACTAATGTAACCTTAGCACCAATACCTAAAACACTTCTTAATCTATCTACTAATTGCTTTTGAAGCTTTTCAATTGAAGCCATATCATCAGCAAATAAATCAGGAGCCATTTCAACAAATATATCAAGTGTATCTGTATTATTTTGTCTATCTACAACAATTTGATAATTTGCTGTAATTCCATTTGAACAATTTTGAAGTAATACTTCTTCAATTTGTGATGGGAATACATTTACTCCTCTTATTATTAACATATCATCAGAACGACCCTTAGGCTTACTTAATCTTATAAATGTTCTTCCACATTTACATTTTTCTGTTTGAACAACACCTAAATCTCTTGTTCTATATCTTAAAATAGGGAATCCTTCTTTATCAATTGTAGTAAATACAAGCTCACCAACCTTGTTAGCTTCTTCAATTGGTTCTAATGTTTCAGGATCAATTATTTCTAATATAAAATGATCTTCATTAATATGCATTCCACATTGATTTTCACATTCAAATGCTACACCTGGGCCTACAATTTCAGTAAGTCCATATATATCATATGCTTTTATATGTAGTTTTTCTTCTATTTGTTTTCTCATCTCTTCAGTCCAAGGTTCTGCACCAAAGATACCTGCTTTTAGCTTTAATTTATCAACTACACCCATTTTTTCTGCTGTTTCAGCAAGATATAAGGCATAAGATGGTGTACAAGCTAAAATAGTTGCACCGAAGTCAATCATTGTTTCAATTTGTCTTTCTGTATTACCTGATGAAATAGGTATTACAGTTAAGCCTAATTTTTCAGCACCATAATGTAAGCCAAAGCCACCTGTAAATAAGCCATAGCCATAAGCAACTTGAACTACATCATCTTTTGTAGCACCAATAGATACTAACATTCTTGCAGTACAATCAGCCCACATATCTAAGTCGTTTTTAGTATAACCAACTACTATTCTTTTACCTGTTGTTCCACTTGAAGCATGGATTTCAACAATATCAGATAATGGTCTTGCAAATAAGCCATATGGATAATAGTCTCTTAAGTCACTTTTATATGAGAATGGAAGCTTATGTAGGTCTTCTATACCTTTAATATCTTCTGGTTTAATACCTGCTTCATCCATTCTTTTTCTATAGCATTCTACATTATCATAAACATATTTAACTTCTTTTATTAATTTTTCACTTTGTAATTTTTTAATATCAGCACGAGGCATACATTCGAAATCTTTATGGAAATACATTTTATTTTTCTCCCTATTTTTTATAATTATAGCCTAAATCAAATGCTTTTAAGTTTATATCTAATAATTTTTGAGGTACTGTCTTTTTAATTACTTCTACCCATTTTTCATATGGAATATCAGTACTTTTAGCTAAAAGACCAATAAGTACGACATTAACAGTTTTAATATTACCTGCTTCTTTAGCAAGTGTTAAGGCATCAACACATACTAAATTACATTTGCTTGAAATCTTTTCTTTTATATCCTTTGGATATTCCATTGCGCCGATTATAACTGGCATTGGATTCATTTCTTGATCATTAGCGATTATTTTTCCATCTTTTTTAAGATAAGGTAATGCTCTAAATGCTTCTAGCATTTCAAATGCTAAAATAATATCAGCCTCACCCTTATCAATAATTGGTGAATATACCTTATCAGCAAATTTTACATAAGTAACAACTGAACCACCTCTTTGGCTCATACCATGAACTTCTGATACTTTTACATCATATCCTAAGTCAATAACAACATTACCAATAATTCTTGATGCTAGTAATGTTCCTTGTCCACCTACTCCAACAATCATTATATTCATATTATTCACCAACCTTTACTATAGCTTCAAATGGACATACATTTACGCATAGTCCACAGCCATTACATTGATTCTTATCAATAACAATATTTCCATCAACTAATGAAATTGCAGGACATCCTAATTTCATACATTGCTTACATTTCTTACATTTATCTGTAACTTCACACTTACCAACGTATTTAACACCTTTTAAAAGTGCACATGGTCTTTGAGCAATAATTACTGAAACCTCATCAGCTTCTACTTCAGCCTTAACAACCTTTTCGAAATTCTTTACATCAAATGGATCAGCTACAACAATTCTTTTTACACCTACTGCTTCAGCAAGCTTAATTAAATTAACTTGTGTAGTTTCTTCCATTCTAATTGTCTTACCAGTTGTAGGGTTTTGTTGATGACCTGTCATACCTGTAATTGAGTTATCTAAAATAATTACAGTATTTGCACCCTTGTTATAAACAATATCAATTAATCCTGTAATTCCTGAATGAATAAATGTTGAATCACCTATAACTGATACTAGCTTTTTATTAAATTCCTTTCCTCTAGCCTTA
>CADBQV010000149.1 GCA_902796895.1 uncultured Erysipelotrichaceae bacterium
TAGCTGATTATAGTGAATTATATTATGATGGATATACTAATCATGTTAATGCTTATAGATTATATAAATATAATTTAAAAACAAAAGAAATTAAAGCGATAGATTTTATATCTAGTGATTCTTTATGCTTTTACATGGATTATGATTATATAGCTTTAGCATCATATCAAAAATTTATAAAGGATTATGATGTATATTCATTAACTATAATTACATTATTTGATATTAATTTAAATCCTATCGCTGTATTTAAAGCATCAGGATTATTAATTAATAATTATGCAATCGATATTAATAATAATTATTTAAGATTGGTATTAACTGAAGTAAGTTCTATAAAAGATGAAGTAAATAATCTAGTAATATTTGATATTTTAAATAAAGAAAGAAAATCAATTATCGCAAAAAATCTAGGTATAGGATATGAAAAAGTAAAATCTGTTAGATTTGAAGAAGATAAATGCTTTGTAGTTACATTCTTACAAAAAGATCCATTATATGAAATAGATATAACTGACCCTTTAAATCCTAAAATTGTTGCACAATTAAAAGTTCCAGGTTATTCAGCATACTTACACCCTATTAAAGTAAATGATGAAAATTATTTATTAGGATTAGGATATATTGCAATGTTTAATAAAATATCATTATATAAAGATTTGGATAATGAAAATATTCAAATTGGAAGTGATTACGTAATAGAAGGTGTTTATCAATCACTTTTTGAAGATCCACATGCATATAGAATATTTACTTTAAATAATAATATCTATATAGGATTAAATATCAAATCTTATAACTACACATTATTTGAAATTAGTGTTAGTGATGGTAGTGTTACAATATATAAAGAATATGAAACTTCAAGTTTTACAAGAAGCTTTATAATTAATAATAAAATATATATACCAACAGATAATAAATTAATTATAGATGAATTATAAGAAGAGTTAAAAAACTCTTCTTTATTTATTTTATTTTTGTTATAATTTTTTTAGGGTGATAATATGGCAACAAAAAGACAAAAGAAACAAGCTTATAAAGCAGCTAAAAAGGTTGCTAAGAAAAAGCCAATATTATTTATTGTTATTTTATTAGTTTTAGTTATAGCAGGCGTAACAGTATTTTTGTTATATAAAAATGGATTATTTGATAAAAAAGAAACAAATTCTACATCTGGTGGTAACAACAATCCTGTTGTAACTCCAACAAATACTAATACTACAGGCACTACATCTGATGATTCAGCAAGTCATGAAAATTTAAATGATGCTATTAAAGAGAATTTAAAATATGATGATTTCCAAATTCATTTTTTAGAATTAGGTAATACAGATGCAGGAGATTCAGTATATATTAAAGCAGGAAATAATGATATTTTAATTGATGCAGGATCTGTTCAGGCTTCAGCAACAACTATTGAAGCTTACGTTGATAATTTTTGTCAGGATGGTAAGCTTGAATATGTTATTTCTACACATGCTCATACAGACCACATCGCAGGTATGGTAGGTAACACATCTACTAATTTAAATAAGTATACAAATAAAAAAGGTGAAAAAGTAGAATTTGAAAATAAAGATGGTTCTAAGGTTTCATCAAATGGAATTTTATCTTATTATGATATTGATACAATAA
Organism: uncultured Erysipelotrichaceae bacterium; assembly: GCA_902796895.1. GTDB lineage: Bacteria > Bacillota_I > Bacilli_A > Acholeplasmatales > Anaeroplasmataceae > Anaeroplasma. Next base: position 1,639 of record CADBQV010000149.1, read on the forward strand.
TTGATTTTGGTAATAGAAATAATTCAACTGCCGCTATTGTACAAAATTATAAATGTGCAGTTAATTATGCAGTTAGTAAAGGTGCTAAGCACTATTCAGCAGAAGAATGCTTTAATAACCAAAATGGTGCTAAAAGAAAATATCAGTTAACAGATGAAATATCTTTTGATATTTTATATAATTATTATTATTTTAATAATGCTTCAGATGAAAATGATTATTCAGTTTGTACAATGTTTAATTATAAGGATTATCATTTTATGTTAACAGGTGATTTGGAAGAAGATGGTGAAACTAGATTAGCAAATTATTATGATGGTTCAATAGAAGAAAAAACATTACCTCATTGTGTATTATTTAAAGGAGGTCATCATGGTTCTCCTACATCATCAAATGAAGTTTTATTATCAAAAATAACACCAGACATTTGTTGTGTATGCTGTTGTGCAGGTACATCACAATATACAAATAGAGTTGATAATCAATTCCCATCTCAAGAATTTATTAATAGAATTGCAAAATATACATCTAGAGTATATGTTACATCTATGATGGATAATTTAAATAAATTAGCATCAATGAATGGAAATATTATCATTTCTTCAAATGGATTTAGTGTTGGAATTAAAGGATCTAATAATAATACAAAATTAAAAGATACATCTTGGTTTAATGAAGATATATATGTAATAAAGGATTCAAAAGGATTTGATATAAACTGTAGTGGAAATGGTAAAACTGATTGGTATACATCATCAACAGCCAATGCTACAGTAAGAAAAAGAAGAACTTGGCCAACATACGGAAAGGAATAATATGGAAAAAATACTTGAAAAAATAAAAGAATATAATAGAATAATTATCCATGGTCATAAAAGACCAGATGGTGATTGTATAGGTAGTCAATATGGCCTATATTATTTAATTAAAAATACATATCCAGAAAAAGAAGTTTATATTACAGGAGATACTTCAGATTATGTATCATTTTTAGGAAAGCCTACATTAGTTGATGAAAAGCTATTTGAAGGAGCACTATCTATTTGTCTTGATTGTGCTACAAGTGAAAGATTATCAGATACAAGATTTAATAAGGCAGCATATTCAATTAAAATAGATCATCATTTAATTGTAGATCAATATGGTGATTATCAATATGTAATTGAAGAAGCAGCAGCATGTTGTGAAATATTAACTGA
>CADBQV010000150.1 GCA_902796895.1 uncultured Erysipelotrichaceae bacterium
TAAAAATGCTAAATCAATTGAAAATTTAGGTAAGGTCAAATTTGTAGTATTAGATAAAACAGGAACTATTACTATGGGGCTTCCTGAGGTTGAATATGTAAAATCATATATTGATGAATTAGAATTTTTAACACTTATTTCATCAATTGAAGAAAAAAGTAGTCACCCACTTTCTTTAGCTATAAATAAATATGTATTAGATAAACCTATAATAAAAAAAGAAGTATTTGAATTTGATACATTAATAGGATATGGTATTAAAGGTATTATAGATAATAAAATAATATATGGTGTTAATTTGGAATATGCTAAAGGTTTAATTGATATTGATATAAATATAATTAATGAAATAGATAATGAAACTAAAAAAGGATATACACCATTAATATTTATATATGATAATAAATTAATTGGCTATGTAATGGTTATAGATAAAATAAAAGAAGAATCAAAAAATTTAGTTAAAGAATTTAATGATTTAGGAATTATACCTATAATGCTTACAGGTGATAATTATAATACATCATTATATTTAGCTAATAAATTAAATATTAAATATTTTAAGGCAAGTCTATCACCTAAAGAAAAAGGAGATATCATTATAAAATTAAAAAAGTATGGTGAGGTATTAATGATAGGTGATGGTATTAATGATTCATATGCCTTATCACTTGCAGATACATCAATGGCTATTGGCTGTGGATCTGATATAGCTATAGATTCAGCCGATATAATTTTAATGAAATCAAGCATAAAAGATGCGATATATGGTATTAAATTATCTAGAAAAACAATAAAAAATATTAAAGAAAATTTATTTTGGGCATTATTTTATAATTTATTAATGATACCTATTGCCGCAGGTGCGTTTTATTTTACAAATAATGAATTCTTACGTGAATTAAAGCCTTATTACGGGGCAATGGCTATGAGCTTATCAAGCTTATTTGTAGTATTAAATGCATTGCGCCTAAATTTATTTAATAAATCTAAAAAAATAAATAAAAAGAAAATAATAAATATAGATACTAATATAATAGATGATATATTAAAGGAGGAAAATAAGAATATGGAATTAGTATTAAATGTTGAAGGTATGATGTGTAAAATGTGTGTTAAGCACGTAGAAGAGGCAGCACTAAAGGTTAGTGGTGTTAAAAAGGCTAAGGCAAGCTTAGATAATAAAAATGTAGTAATTGAATTAGATGATATAAATAAAAAGGATTTAATCATTAAAGAAATTACAAATGCCGGATATGAAGTAAAATAAAAAAATACTCACAAGTTTTTACTACTTGTGAGTAATTTTTTTACATTTCAATTTTCTTTAATTGTCCTACATTAGAAACACAAATTTGTGCCATCTCATCATCTGATTCTTCCATACCAGAAGATAACCATTTTAAAATAATCATAATCATTTCGCCATAAGCTGCAGCTTCACTGTAGCTTAATTTAGTCATTCCTTTAAAATCAAATAATTTTAAATCGGAAATAATATAATTATTTAAAGAATAAGCATTTTTAATAGCTAAAAATAATTCTTTGTTTTTTCTAAAGAAGGCAAATAATAAATTAAAATAAGCATATTTATCTTTTAAATATAATTCGCCAGGACATTCCTTCATTTGATTTTCACTAAGATTTTTTGAAAGCACTTTAATAACATCCTCTTTAGAAGTATAATATCTATAAAATGCAGTTCTTGATACATTTGCTTTGCTTACTAAATCTGTAATAGATATTTGATCTAGCTCATTTTCAGCCATCATTTCTAATAAAGCTTTAGAAATTGAATACATTGTTCTTACTTTTCTTTTGTCCATAATTTTCCCCATATTATTAAGTAGCACTTGAAGATTTTTTTATAAAATGCTACAATTGTAACGCTATTTGAATTTTAGCATTTTATATATAAAATTGTCAAGAGGTGTGTTTTGTGACTTATTTATTTAATAAAATATTTGATGGTGCAGTTGAAGCTGTTGAGGCAGCAGAGGCTAATACTTCAAATACCCCAACATTTAATTGGAATCAATTTTGGAACGCCGTAGCACAGTGGTGTGCAACAGTAGGTATAAAAATAATTGTATCCATTATTGTTTTAATTATATTTTGGAAGGTTATAAATCTTGTATGTAAAAAAATCAGCAAGAAGCTAGAAAAGGGTAAGGCTGATCCTACAATATCAAGAGTATTAATGACATTTACAAGAGTAGCACTTAAGGTTATATTAATTGTAAGTATAGTCGGATATTTAGGAATTGAAACATCATCAGTTGCTGCTGTAATTACCGCAAGTGGTGTATCAATAGGTTTAGCTATGCAAGGTACATTATCTAATTTTGCAGGTGGTATTATTATTGTTATAATGCGTCCCTTTGTCCTAGGTGATTATATAGTATCTAATGGTGAATCAGGTACAGTTGAGGATATTAAATTATTTTATACAACAATTGTAACACGTGATAATCGTGTCGTATATATTCCAAATGGTGCTTTAGCTAATAGTGTAATTGTTAATAACTCAATTAAAGATACAAGAAGAGTTGAAGTAGTAATGTCTGTATCATATAATACAAACCTAGATCTAGCTAAGAATTTAATGAAGAAGGTTATTGATAATTGTAATATGGTATTAGTATCAGAACCAATCTTAGTTGAGGTACAAGAATTTGGTGATTCAGGAATAAATATTGTGTCACGCTGCTGGGTTAAAAAAGAAGACTTTTGGAATTGTCAATTTTATTTATTAAAGGAATATAAAAATATCTTTGATGAATATAATATTGAAATACCTTATAATCAAATTGATGTTAATTTTAAAAATCAAATTGAAATTAAAAAATAATTATGAAAAAATGTTATTAGAATAAAATTAATAACATTTTTTTATTTTATAAAATATGATAAAATTAAATAAAGGTGTATTATGAGAAGAATAAATAACAAAATTGAAAAAGAAGAAAAAATTGAATATACATATAAATTTATGGTTAAACAAACTACTGAATTATTAGAATTTTTATTATCAAAAATGAAAACATCAAGAAATAATATAAAAATGCTATTAAAAAACCATCAAGTATTGGTTAATGGTAATTCAGTAAGCCAATTTAATTATATTTTAGCTAAAGAAGATGAAGTTTCAATAACTAAAAAGCCTGTATTAGTTAATAAAAAATTAATGGCTAAAAAAGAAAAAAATATCTTAGATATAATATATGAGGATGAAAATTATATTGCTATTAATAAGCCTCATGGTCTTTTATCAGTAGCTAGTGATAAATCTAATATATCTGCATATAATTTAATATTAGATTATGTTAGCCAAAATGAAAAAAATAAAAGAGTATTTCAAATTCATAGAATAGATAAAGAAACATCTGGTGTTTTAGTATTTGCTAAAAATCCAGTTATTCAATCTAAATTAAGAAATAATTGGAATGACTATGTTATAACTAGAGAATACGTAGCATTAGTTAGTGGTAGATTAAAAGAAAAATCCAAAAGACTTATTTATAATTTAAAAGAAGATATGAATAATATGGTATATGTATCTAATGATGGTGATAAATCTATTACTAATTATACTGTTATAAAAGAAAATAATAATTATTCACTATTAAATGTTTTAATTGAAACAGGAAAGAAAAACCAAATTAGAGTAGTCTTAAAGCATATAGGTAATCCTGTAGTTGGTGATGAAAAATATAATAATTTAGATTCTCCAATTAAAAGATTAGGCTTACATGCATCAATGCTAGAATTTATTTGTCCCCAAACTAAAAAGAAAATCACAATTAAAGCTAAAGTACCAAATAGCTTTTATAAATTATTCGAAAAATAATAAATTGTACATTTAATATTTGAATGAATATTAAATATGAAATTAAAAAAATATCAAAAATATATAATATAGAAGCACCAAATATAATTTTTAATGAATATTTGGCTTTTTCTTATTCTAATATGACTTTATATTTAAAGAAAATAGAAGATGAAAAATTATTATTTTTATCATTTCATGAATTTAGACACTATATGCAAGATTTATATATAAAAAAACATAATGATATAAAAGCTAAAAGATATAAATATGAAATGGATAATTATAATAATTTGAATTATATAGATTTAGAAATAGAAATAGATGCTTATGCATTTAGCTATATGATACTTAAAAAATATTATAATATTGATTATAAATTAAATGATTTAATTAAAGATAAAATATTAAATTATATAGATAAGGAGGTAATATAAATGGATTTAAAAAATGAATATGTTTTTAATATGAAGCATGGCATTGGAAAAGTATTAATCGATTATGGATTTAAACTAAAAATTAAATATTTAGATAAAATAATTGAAGAAGATATTACAAATATTCAATTATTAGATAAATTAATAATAGATTATATTAAAAATTTAAAATTTGAAGACTTTTATAATTACCAAACTATCATAAAAGGAAAAGAATATATTAAAAATGTAGAAAGCTATTATTTTATATTAGAAGATATAAAAGCTAAAGTATATGGTAATTTTGAATATATCTGTAAAATATCATTTAATAAATCTAAATTTCAAACAGATTGTACATGTCCTGTTAATAAATTTTGTAAGCATTCATATGCTATATTTTATAAAATATATAATGATATAAAATTATTAGATGAAGATGAACTAGATTTCATAGAATATAATATAAAAAGAATAATAGATGAAGGAATGAATCTAGATAAATATGAAATATATGATTATATATTAGAAAATAGATTTTTAAAATCTGATACAAATTCATTAATTAAAATCCATAAAATGGATGAAAATATATTAACTAAATTAATAATATCATTAGATGATAATATCTATTTTAATATTCCTAAAAATGATATATTATATGATTATTTTTCTAATTTTAGATCTAGTGTTATTAATAAATCTGATATAACATATTATTATTTATATTTATTGCTAAATAATAAGATGGATTATAATAATATAAATATTTATCATTATAAATTAATTCCATTTTTAAATTATATTTTTAAAAATAATAAAGATATGTTAAATAAGGTTTATAATGATTTAATGAATGATAAAGATATATCAGGTAATGTCATTGAAATATTAGCAAATAACCTAGATACAAATAAAAAATTAGAATTGATTGATAAAAAGCCTTATTTTGAGCTTGAAATAGAAGATATATTAAATTTAGATAATGATAAGAAAATGAAATATTTAATATATGTTTCATATGAAAAGAAATATAAATATTTCATTGAAAATGTAAAAGAAATTAAAAAGAATTATAAATTATATGTCTTTTTAATTTCAAGATTATATGTAGAGGGAGATTATTATCAAAAAAAGAAATTATTAATTTATATTGATTCATTAGAAAATAATAATATTAAATCTTTAATATTACATAATTTAATATTCCCATATAATTATAATTTAGATTATGATGAATCATTTTTTGATATATTAGATATTAAATATGATATTGATGAATTTGATAATAATTATTTTATTAAATATGATATTTATATCTTTGAAGTATTATTATTTTCATTTTCTAATAATAATGGAGTATATAAGGCAAAGCATAGAAGTAACAGTCAAGAATTTGAAAATAAATTTATTTCATATATAATAAAATATTTATCTAAAAATGATCAATATAATTTATTTTTAAATAATTATGAAATAAAAATAAAAGAATTAAAGAATCAAAAAATTATTAATGAATATAATAATATAATTGATAAATTTAATGAATCATTATTATTTGATAAATTAAATGCTAAAATATATCCAATATTAAGTATTTCAAAGGAATATAAATATTTATCACTTAAAATATCTTTAGATAATACAAGAAAATATATAGTATCTAATATTTCTAATTTAATTGATTCAATTAATTTAAAACAAAATTATAAATACGGAAAAGAATTAGAATTTAATCATGATATTAATAACTTTGATGATACATCAAAGGAATTAATTGATATATTAAATATAATAGATACATATGATTATAATAGAGTAACTAATACAAAAAATATTTTAATTAATGATTATATCTTTGATAAATTAATTAATATATATAAGAATAATTATATAGAAATTAATAAGATTGATTATTTCATTAAATTAGATGAAATCGTATTTAATGTAACAATAGATGAAAATTATATATTAAATAATGATTTTAATTATAAATATATTATATCTAATAATAATATTTATTTAATTGATGAAGATAATAAAATAATTAATAAAATAAAAGATGATGGCAATATTAATTTTTATAAATTCTCACTTGAAAATAAAGGAATGGATATATCTATAATTAAAGATAAATTCTCATCAGATATATATGATAGATATCATGAAATAATTAAAATAGATGATAAAATAAAAAATAATTTTAAATTATCAAATTTAATAATAGAAGCATATTTTGATTATGAAAATTATAATATTTTAATAGATGTAAAAATCATTAAAGATTCAAATTTAATAAGTATTGATGACCTATCTATCGTAGATAAATTAAAATATGAAAAATTTGAAAAATATATTTATTCTTTAGGATTTAAAGATAATAAAATAGAAGATATAGATTTAGTATATAATTTTTTAACTATGGATTTTTCATATTTAAAAGAATTAGCTAATATTTATTTATCTGATTCAATTAAAAATAAAAAGGTAAATACATTTAGTGGTAGTGTAAGAATTGTATATGAAAATAATATGGCATATGCATTTTATGATGAATTGAATTATTCTAAAGAAGAATTATATAAAATATTAGATAATATAAAAAATAGAAAAAAATTTGTTATTTTAAAAGATGATAAAATAATTGATTTAGATAATAATTCATATGAAATATATGATACAATAGTTGA
>CADBQV010000151.1 GCA_902796895.1 uncultured Erysipelotrichaceae bacterium
GATATACATTAAAGGATATTGCATCTTTATGTGATATGTTTTATATTGGCGGAACTAAAAATGGCCTACCTTATGGTGAATTACTTGTCATTATAAATGATGATTTAAAATGCAAGTTTAAATATTTATTAAAAAATAAATTAGGTATGCTAGCTAAAGGCTTTGTAGGAGCTATAATGTTTATTGAATATTTAAAAGATGATTATTATTTAAAACTTGCAAAAGATAATTTAGTATATGCTAATATGATAAGAGAAAGATTAAAAAAATATTTAGTATATCCTAATAATACAAATCAAATATTCATCAAATTAAATAATGATGTTGTTGATAAATTAAATGAATATGTAGAATTTGAAATTTGGCAGTCTTTAAATGATGAAAAAATAATTAGACTTGTAACATCTTATGCTACAAAAAAAGATGATGTGGATAAATTATTTTTTGTGTTTAATGATTTAAATATATAAGGATTAATATGGAAAGATTAGAAGAATTATTAAAAAGAATAGATAAATTTAATAAAGATAGAGATTGGGACCAATTTCATAGTCCAGTTAATTTAGCTAAATCTATTTCAATTGAAGCAAATGAATTATTAGAATGCTATCAGTGGAATGATAATGCTAATATTGAAGATGTAAAAGAAGAATTAGCTGATGTCTTAAATTATTGTCTTCAAATGTCTTTAAAACTAAATTTAGATCCAATTGAAATAATAAATAAAAAGATGGATAAAAATGAAAAAAAGTACCCAGTAGATAAGGCTAAAGGTAAGTCAGATAAATATAATAAGCTTTAATTTAATATATAATTTACTTTATAATTTACTTTATAAATAAGTGAATTATAAAACATAAAAATAAAAAAATATTTAAAACGTTTAAGATTTTTTCAATTTTTTGTTAAAAATATCTTTTCAATACGTTTTTTCTATGATATTATAGAGATGTATTTTGATACAGTTGTAAAATAAATAGAAAGGATGTGTTATATGTTATGGATACAAAAGATGACAGAATGAATGAGATTGATAATGTATTTAAATTAATCGGTTCTGATTATCTTTCTGAGTTAACTCCAAATAAGGTTGGAGATAAGTTATTAATGGATTTCATTAATGGTATTATTACACTTGATGAGTTCAGTGACAGATTAGTTGAAATTAACAATTGCTAAAATTTTAAATATATCAGCTCCCAAAAGGGAGCTTTTTCAAATATTATAGAGGTGGAATATGAATAGATATGACGTTGCAGTAAGCCTAAAGGATAGTGGTAAATGCAATTGCGCCCAAGCAGTCTTAATAGCTTATAAAGATTTATTAAATCTAAGTGAAGAAGATTTATTAAAGCTTGGATCAGGCTTTGGTGTCGGTATGGGATGCTTAGAAGCTACATGTGGTGCCTTAATAGGTGCTAATATGATTTTAGGTTTATTAAATGATGGAAATAAAAAATTAATGTTTAAATCAAAAGAATTATTAAATGATTTTAAAAACATGTCACATGATACTATCTGCAAAAACTTAAAGGCTATTGTAGATGGTAAGCCAGTTTGTGAATGTAATATGTGTGTTAAAAATGCATGTTTAGCTTTAGACAAATTAATTTAAATTAGGATAAAATAATTAATAATTATTAATTTTGTGTATTTTGTTGACAATTTTGTGAAAAAACGCTATTATATAAGTAGAAAGATTTCATAATTTACAAAAATAACATTTTGTCCTCCTTTATTTTAAAAGATAGTCTAAACGGCTATCTTTTATTTGTTCTTTGAGGTGTATATGGAAGGCTTATTAATGAAAAAGGAATATTTATTCCAAATATTAAATGGAATAAAACAATATGATGCAAGATTATATAATACGAGTGTTAGAGGAAGAATCGGATTAATTGATAGTGATACTTTAGTATTATATGGATATGTAACATTAGTTGGTGTTGATGAAATATCTTATGAGGAATATTTAAGATGGCATCAAGATGATATAGAAATAAAATCAAATAAAAAAAGAATTGCATATGCATATCATTTAGTTAATCCTATAACAATTGAATTACCTATTATAGTTAATCCAATTAGAAAGCATACATGCTTTATAACTTTCAATCATAATGATACAGTTAAAAGCTATAAGCAATTATCTTTATTTTGAGGTGAAAATATGGAATTAGTTATTCATGGAATTTATAAGCATTTTAAAGGCGATTATTATTTAGTTGAAGATGTTGCCTTAGATAGTGAAACTAAAGAAGAAGTTGTTGTATATAGAAGATTATATGGTGATGGTTCTTTATGGGTTAGAAAAAAAGAAATGTTTTTAAGTAAGGTCGATAAAATAAAATATCCTAATTGTAAACAAGAATATAGATTTGAATTACAGGATATAAAAAGTGTGGCAGATAAATTTGTTAAATAACATGTAAACGTTTTTCATATTTTTTGTAAACTTATTGAAAATAATGTTTTCATATGTTATAATCAACTTGTATTTTCGATGAGGTGAATAAAGTGTCAAATACTACGATTTATGATGTTGCTGGTGCAGCAAAGGTTTCACTTGCTACTGTAAGTAGAGTAATGAACAACCCTGAAAAAGTAAATCCTGAAACAAGAGCTAGAGTATTAAAGGTTATTAAAGAACTAGGTTATCGTCCTAATGCCATTGCTAGAGGACTTGCTAGTAGAAAGACTACTACTGTAGGTATTGTTATGGCTGATGTATCAAGAGCTTCAACATCACAACTTTTAGGTGGTATTATTGATATAGCCAAAAAATACGATTATGCTATCAAGATTTTCTCAATGGGAGAAAATGAAGATATTAAAGAAGTTATGCGTTCTGTAATAGCTGAACAAGTAGATGGAATTTTATTCTTAAACGATGAGCTAGATAAAGAACAAATGGCAATGGTTATTAACCATATTCAAGATGCTCAAATTCCTGTTGTATTATGTAATGTAGGTTATGATGATATTGATGTACC
>CADBQV010000152.1 GCA_902796895.1 uncultured Erysipelotrichaceae bacterium
AAAATATAGAAGACATCATATTGGTAAGAAAGTTGCATATGATATATTTGAATTATTTAAGGGTGATTGGGAAGTTCAACCAATGGAAAATAATCCTATTGCATATTCATTTTGGAAAAATATAATTAATGAATATACAAATGGAAATTATGAAGTTAGAAATGATGGAATTGAAGATGTATTTATCTTTAATAACAAACAAATTTAAATTTATTTTAATTTCATATAACTTTTACTCCCTTCCCCCCCCTGAAGGAGCGACGATGCAGTCGCTCCACTTGTTTTATAACGCACTTGTTTTATAAGGGTTTGTTCTTTTCAAAAAAGGTTTTAGGTAATAATTAGGTAATATTTTTATATAAAAATGATGGTAAGTCCCTTAGAACTTACCATTTTTAAGTACTTAAATATCTATTTCTAAATCTTCATCTATAGTATCATTTTCTATGAGATTTTCTTCTTTTATTTGTTTGGCATTTTGGTTAATTAACTTCACAATATCTTCTAATTTATTTTGATACATATGAGAGTAAGTATTAAGTGTTTCATCTATTTTAGTGTGTCCTAGATATTTTGCAACTAAAGTAATACTAGCACCATAATTAATCAAGAATGAAGCACAAGAGTGTCTAAAATCATGAACTCTAATTTGTTTAACACCTGCTTCTTTACAATTAGCATTTTTTCTTCTTCTAATTGTATCCTTATGAATAGGAAGATCATTTCCAAAAACATACCATTCCTGACTAAAATTTTTATATTGTTTTTGATTATTAAAATAAGAAAATTTATTGTTTTTAAGTTCGAAATGATATATAATTGTAATGTAAGGTGCTTTATGGAAAATAAAACTGTTGGAGAAATAATTACAGAAGCTAGAGAACAAAAAGGAATATCAAAAAATCAACTAGCAGAACTATGTGGTGTAAGCCATACCGAAATAGCAAGAATAGAATCTGGAGAACGAGAAGTACCAAATCCTAAAACTTTAAGAAAAGTAAGTCAACATTTAGATGTAAACTTTAATGATTTAATGTATGCTGCTGGATTAGGCTTGCAAATTAATCCTTATAATTTATTTTTAATAGAATATTATTCTAGCTTGAGAGGTAAAAAAGTAAAGGAAGCATTAGTCAATACTCTAGGAAGCTTACAAAATTGTAATAAATTTGAAGAATTTTTAAATAAAAAACTAGAAGATAAAAATCTAACTGAAGAAGAAAAAGAAGTTATTAGACAAACATTAGAAGATAATAAATATCAAACCCTTACTTATTACGAGGTAATAAATATATTACATACTACTTTAAGAAATGAAAAAGTTGATAATACTGATGAGGCTAGTTTATTAGAAAATGACAAATGACAGATAAATAAGAGGTACCCATATATTGATGTCATTATGTCATAAAAAGGAGAAAGTATGACAAATATAGATGAAATTAAAGATTATTTGAAATCAAATAGTATTTCTAATACATTAGATAAATATCATAAAGTTGATGAACTTTATATAATATTAAATATTATTATAGAAGAACATAAATTTCATAGTATTGTTGAAGTTTTGCGAAAATTTCCACGTACAAATGAATTTGATGAAATAAAGCAAAAAGTACTTAATGAATATTGCAATTATTTAGATTCTTATAAAATAATGAATTTAATATCGATAATTTCTGATGATGAATTAAAATTAGATTTACTTTATAAATATTTTGATAAATTTGAAGAAAATTATGAAATTACTTATGTAATTAATTCTCTAAATGATGATAAAATAAAAATAAATACATTTAAAGAATATATTCAATATTATGATTCAGAGGATTTTTCCGATTACTTAAGAAAAATAAAAAATGATAATTTAAGAACTAGTGAATTTTTGCTATATAAAGAACAATTCCCTGATTTTAGACTTGATTGGATTGCCCATTCATATTCGACTGATGAGAAACAAATTAATGTTTTTAATAAATATTATGATGATTCGAAAAAAGAACAGATTCCAGATTTTATAAGTTGGTTGGATGAGGATCAATCAAAGATAATGTGTTTAGATTATTATCGTGATTTAATACCACCAAAAAAAATGTGGAGTATTACTTTATTTTTAAAAGAAGAAGAAACTAAAATTCATTTATTAAAAAGATATTCCCAAAAAATGACTAGTTATGATTTAAAAAAATTACTTTTACAAATAAGCGATGAGAAGTTGAAACTTGAGTTACTTGATGAAGTACATGATTTAATGAAATCTAATGATATAATGGATATTATTATTAAAATTGATTCTGAACAAGTAAAGGAGAATATATTTAAAAAATATGTTGAAATTTTTACTAACCAAGATTTATATACTATGTATTTGTATGTAGATGATAGCAAAAAAGAAGATTTTTTGGAAAGAAATATTAATTATTATAATAGTTATTTACTTTATCGTATATATTCGCATATTATTCATTGGTCAGAAAATGATAATGTTAAGAAAGCTGATAACTTATTAAATAAATATATTGATTTATTTAATACTTTAAGTTTATCTTGGTTAATAGATTTTACTCTTGAGTATACAGAAGAAAAGAATATTAAAGTTATGACTCAAAATTTAGTAAATAAAACAAATAATAAGGCTACAATAAAAATGATTTATAATGCAGTTGCGCTAGTTGACTGTGAATACTTTAAAAATGAATTATATATAGATGATGAAATATTTAGTCAAGAAGAAAAAAATTTTTGTAATAAATTATCAGATAGTAATCCATATTTATTTAATTATTTTATTTTTGGTTTATTAGATATTCCAGATTTAAAAAATAATCTTCCTTTTTTAGAAAAAATTTCAAAATTTCCAAATATAGCTCAGAAAGTGGTTGATTTACACAAAACAAAACCTAATAATATAAGTTTATTATTAGCTATGTTAGAATTAATTTATCAATATGATATAAATTATGATAGTATTACTAATTTATTAATTGAAGCTTTTTCGGATTCAAAGAATCAATTTTTAAATAATATAGACAATAAGCAATTAAGTAAAAAAGATTTATTAATATTAACACTTAAATCAATAAATGCTAGTAAAAAGGATAAAGATATAATAGATGTTGAAATCAGTAATAAAAGCGATTTAATTAATTATGAAATAAATCTTAAAAATAAATTAGATAAAGAATTAGAAACTTCTAAAACCATTCAAGAGGTCAAAAATGTTTTGTTAAATAAAATTTTTGGAATTAGTTTATCAGAATCAGATAAGGTATTAAATATGTATGGAATATCGTTAGATAAATTTAATGATACTAAATGCATAAAATATGTAAAATTAATAAATAAGATTATTGAAGAGAATGAAAAGGAAAATTTAATTAATATTTATTATAATTATCCAAGTTTGAATATTGAAGAAAAAATATTAATGGATCAAGAAATAAAAAAAATCTATAATCAAAGAATAAGTGATTCTTTATATAAGATTAATGATAATACTCCAAATGGACATTTAAAATATGGAAATAATTTAATACCTTTTTATATTCCAAGTAATGAGTTTTATTTGTTAGTAAATAGTTTATCAGCATATAAACATAAAGATAAAATATTAGATTATAATAAATTTTGGAATTATAATGAAGAAATTCAAAATCATGGAATTTGTTGTTCCTTAATATCCAATCAAAATGTTGGTCAAACAGCACCAATTGAAGATATACTTGTTGGTTTTGATAGTTTTAGTAATAAAGCTATTCAATTGGCAAATAGTTATGATTTATGTTCAACAACAGATAATTTAGATATGGAAGCCATTAGTTCAATTCGTTTTATGACACCTGAAGATTATGTTGATAATACGAGAACATCATATAATGAACTAGTTTTAGAAAGACGTGAGTTAAGATCTAATAAAAATACTGATCATATGAATATTCAACCAAGCTATGTAATTATTTATGATACATTTAATGAAGACAAGATTGCTAATAGTTTAAAAGCAGCACATGAACTAAATATTCCTATAATTTTTCTAAAAACTAATGAAATTGCACTAAATGAAAATAAAGTAATTGAACAATATAAAAATTATATAATGGATACATTTGATATGAATGCTTTTAACAAACTAGTAGTTCGTTTAGAAAATAATATATATGGATTTTCATTAAGTAATCCTAATATGATAAAATTGCATTTTGATAAAGATGATTTTAATCAGTTTTGTGAGAATTTATTTTCAAAAATATATACAAGCTTACAAAATAATGAAATAAATCATTTATATGCTACACAATTATTCAATCAAATTACTTCTATTCTTGAAAAAGAAATTGAAAAATGCAAGGGTAGTCAGGTTAGTGATTCATTAGATAAGGAATATTGCATAGAAAGAGCTAAATATTATATTAATCTTACAGAAGAAATAAAAAATCATAAGACTTTATAAAATCAGGTAATTTTAGGTAATAATTAGGTATTAAATTTCTAGATTTTTAATAAAATATTCTAATTCATTTTAATTTAAAATAATCAAAAACAAATAGGAAATAAGGGAAAAAGTGAAGTTTTAATCTAAAAAGATAAGAAAAAATTTTGCCCCCTGAAGAGAGCATTTAAACGTGCTCTCATTTTTTATGCCTATTTTATAAGGATTTGCGAGGCATCGTTTTTGCTAAAATAATTTTAGGTACAATTTAGGTACAAAAAAATTGAGTTTAAAAATAGTTCATT
>CADBQV010000153.1 GCA_902796895.1 uncultured Erysipelotrichaceae bacterium
CATCATTGTAGATATACCCATTGTTAACCAAATAGCGCCTTGAATTAATGTAGTTAATAAAATAGGAATAAAGAATGATTTAAATGTTATAGCAATAATTACTAATATTGCGATAAATGATATTAAATTAACTAATATAATATCATTATTAAATACATCTTTAATTTGTGAATAAACAAATGTTTCTGATACAACCTCTATACCACTATAGTTATGATATAAATATTCTGTTATTTCATTAATTGCCTTAAATGAATCTTCACCTGATTTTGGCATATTTAAATTGAATATAACTCTAACGTAATTATCTGATTCAAAATTACTAAATGCATTATAGTTAGATAAGAATTTTTCATTCATTTCATTTTGATACATTTCATTTGTATAATATTTATTAGTACTTAGTGTATAAAATAATATTGAATTAGTTACAGTATTTTCAAATAATTTATTTAATGTATTATTATCAATACCATAATTCATTAATACAAATTCTTTAGTTAATACTTCATCATAATTTGGAATTTCATTATATTTTTCATTTATTGTATTTTGAAGTATTGAACCATAATTTGATGCGATTTTCTTTAAAGAAGAAGCTTGAATGATTAAATAATTAGGAATTGTTTCATTATTATTTAATAAAGCTTTAGCTATATCATCTGTAATAAATGGATATGTATTTAATAATTCATCATAATTGAATTCTTTTAAAATTGTCATATATTTAGTATATGTCATTTTAACTACTTGATTATTTATATCTAATAAATTATTGTCAACAGCATCACAATATGTCTTCATTGCAGCTATTGTAGTTTCATTTACTGTATTATCATCATTAAATACATGGTTAGATACTAATTCGTTATAATTAGAATCAATTTGATTTTGAACTTCTTCAAATGAATTTATAGCATAATTATTTGAAGTAATAAATTTTAATATTTCATATGTAGTTAATTTATCACTATTAAGTGTATCATAGATATTATTTACAATACTTAATGATATTGAATTTGTTGTTGCAAATTCTTCTTTAGTTAGCTTTTGATTATAGATATAATTTATTTTATCTACTAATTGTTGTGATGCCTCAGTTATCTTTTTAGCACCATCTTTAGTTGCTGCATATTCAATAATATCATATACATTAGCTACTAATTTATTATCATCATTTAATTTAGCTTTTCCATCATTATACATATATTCATATAAAACATTAATTCCTCTTAAATTAGCATTATATGAATTACTATCTAGATATAATTTTGTAAATTCTTCAGCAGTTAAATATTCATATACTCCATATGTTGAATATCCTTGAGAAGAAGATATTACATATTTATCATTATATTTATAATTAGTTAAATAATTAATAACCTCTTTTTCAGTGTTTTTAGCGTTTAATCTATCACCATTTTTAGGGATTAAAACAACTAAAGTATTTTGAGTTCCAAATTCATCTGTTATTTTTTTATCATCTATATTAACTATTGCGTTTTTATCACTTGATGCCTGTAGAGTAAAGCTATAATTAGTTTTTAGATTAAAGAATAAGCCAAATGCAATAACTACAAGTGCACAAGCAGGAATAATTATTTTAGTTTTTTCTTGGAAATTAGTTAATGAATAAACCTTTTTTCCATTTTTAATTCTTTTTTCTTTTTTGTTATTAATACTATTTTTTATTATTAAATCTAATGGTTTATGAGATGTTTTAATTAATAATTTATCTGATAGTAATAATAAACCTGGCATAAATAAGAATACTGATAATAAGCTTATTAATATACCTTTAGCAAGTACTAAGCCTACATCAAAGCCAATTGAAAAGCTCATGAACATTAAGGCAACTAAACCAGCAATTGTAGTAATAGATGAAGAAGATACAGGAGCAAATGATCTTGTTAATGCCATAGTCATAGCATCATTATTATTTAATCCTTTTTCCTTTTCCTCTCTATAAGCATGAAGTAATACAATTGCGTAATCCATAGAAAGTGCAAGTTGCATTACAGCAGCGATACTTTTAGTTATAAATGACATTGAATTAGAAATATATGGAATATAATTTAATAATATATTAGTTCCCATATTAATTAAAATGGCACCACCAGCAATTATTA
>CADBQV010000154.1 GCA_902796895.1 uncultured Erysipelotrichaceae bacterium
GAAGTAGGTAGAAGCTTTGAAGAATTAAGAAGAATAATCGATGGTGTAAAATATAAAGATAAAATAGGTGTATGCCTAGATACATGCCATGTCTATAGCGCAGGATATGATATAGTTAATGACTTAGATGGTGTATTAGATGAATTTGATAGAATAATTGGCCTTGATAGATTAAAGGCAATTCATTTAAATGATTCTAAAATGCCTTTTAATTCTAATAAGGATAGACATGAAAAAATAGGTGAAGGAACAATAGGAATAGATGCAATTAGAAGAATTATAAATAATGATAGATTAAAGAATTTACCATTTTATTTAGAAACTCCTAATGAAATTGATGGCTATGAAAAAGAAATTTCACTTTTAAAAGCATATAGAATAGAAAAATGATAGATTTTTTAAATCTATCTTTTTTGTGTTATTTTTTCCTTTATTATTCCAATATTTCTAATATAATTTAATTAAAGATACAGGAGGTGAGTTGGATGTTTAAGTTTATCAAAAGTATGATGTGGTATATAAAACCTAACTGGTGGCGTTATGTTATTATTTTAATATTTGGCCTATCTATTGGTGTCCTAAATTTACTTCCTGCATATTATATTTCACTTTTGACTAAGGCAATAGCTAAAGAAGGCGGAACAGTCTTAACAGAAAATATGCTTATTTATGATATATTTATACCATTTATGATATCTATATTTGCAATATATATCGTATCTACATTACAACGTATTTGTCAAAATTATTTAACAACATCCATCTATCACGCCTTAAATAGAAAATATATTGAAAAAATAATGGAATCAGATGCTGAATTCTTTGAAAAATATTTAACAGGTGACTTACTAGCACGTGCACTTGGCGATATGAAGACAGTTAAATTTAGTGCTGGTACTCGTTTACTTAAAATACTTTGTGAATCAATTACAGTAATTGTTACATTTGTTGCCTTATGTATTATAAATGTTAAATTAGCATTTTTATGCTTTTTACCATTAACATTTATCTTTATTTCTAATTTATTACTTAAAAGAAAGGTTCAAAAGAATTGGTTAATAGTAAGAATTAAGCATTCTAATTTAAGTAATAAGGTATTAGAAAGTATAACTAATGTTAAAACAGTAAGAGCATTTTCAAAAGAAAAAGAAGACTATAATAAAAATATTGAATTTTCAAATGAAGCATATGAAATTGAAAAGAAAAATGTCAAAATCATATCAATATTCCAACCACTATTTGTATTTATAGTAGCTATATCTACATGTATATGTTATGCCTTTGGTGCTTATTATTATAGCCTAGGATTAATAACAATTTCTTTATTAATTCAATTTTTAATGTATTTAAATTTATTCCAATCTCCACTTACAAATATTGGTAATTTAATAAGTAATTTCTATCAATCATTAATATCTATTGATAGATTAAACGAAATATATGATTCAAAAAGTGAAATTATTGAATCTTCAAATCCAATAGAATTAAATAATATAGAATCTATTGAATTTAAGGATTTTACATACCATTATAAAAATGATGATTATGATACTTTAAAAAGCATTAATTTTAAAATAGAAGCAGGAAAAACATACGGAATTGTTGGAAAAACTGCATCTGGCAAATCAACACTTGTAAGAATGCTTGTCCGTCAGCTTCCAATAGACGATACTAAATTATTAATTAATGGTAAATCAATTGATAATTATAGAATTAAAGATATAAGAAGCAAAATAGCTTATGTATCACAAGAACATATCTTACTTTCAAGAAGTGTATACGATAATGTAAAAATAGGATCTAAAAAACCAACCGAAAAAGATATTTATGAAGCAATAAAGCTTGCTGATTTTGAAAAAGATATAGAAAATTTATCAATGGGCTTAGATACTATAGTTGGTGAATATGGTGTTACCCTATCAGGTGGACAAAAACAAAGATTATCTATCGCTAGAGCGTTTTTGAAAAATAGTGATGTATTAGTCCTAGATGATAGCTTATCTGCAGTAGATGGTAAGACTGAGGCAAACATTATTGATACAATTAATACATATAGAAAAAATAAAACTAATATTATTGTAGCCCATAGATTAACCGCAGTTATGCAGGCAAACTGGATAATTGTACTTGATAATGGAAAAATAGTTGAAGAAGGAACCCATAAAATGCTTATGGATAACAAAAAATGGTACTATAAGCAATTTATTTCTCAACAAATGGAAGGTGGTGAGGCAAATGTCTAAAACTAAGCTAAAACCACAAAAAATGGCAATATTTAAAAGAACTATGCCATATGCTAAAAA
>CADBQV010000155.1 GCA_902796895.1 uncultured Erysipelotrichaceae bacterium
GAATTATTTATAGTAATGATATCAGTATCACTATCTCCTATATATAATAATTCTTCTTTATTAATATTATACCTATTAATTATATATGAAATTGATTCATTATCAGGCTTTTTCTTAAATCCGGAGCCATCACCTATAACAAATGAAAACAAATTCTTGAAATAATCATTTACTAAATTATTTAATATCTCATATCTTTTATTAGATATAACTCCAAGTATATATCCATCTTTTTTTAAGTTATATACTATATCATATATTCCATCATATAATTTAGTTTTGTTATTATAATTTTTAGAATAATAATCCATAAAATCATTAAACATATTATCTATATTATTATTAGATTCATCGTTAATTGATTTTTTTATAAAATTTCTAATGCCTGTTCCTATATTTTGTTTGGCCATATCTAGGGTTATTAATCTATAATTATATTTTTTTAAAACATAATTCATTGCTTCATGCAAATCATAAATTGTATCAAGCAATGTACCATCTAGATCAAATACAATCAATTTTATCATATTAACACCACAACAATTATATCATAATAACAATTTAATGAATAATATTTTTAAAAATTCGATAAATTTTGTTTTTTCGAATTTAAAATTTGTTATTTTTTGTATTTTTTAAAATTTTTGACAAAAATATATTGATTTTTGTAAAATTATTGTATAAAATAATGATGTTTTAAAATTTTAGATATAAAACAAATTAGAAAAGAGGATTAAAAAATGAAAACAGAGTATGCAAAACGTGTATATGAAGAATTAGAAAAAAAGAATGCTGGTGAAAAAGAATTCTTACAAGCAGCTAAGGAAATCGTTGAATCTATCGAAGATTATGTAGCTAAAAATCCTAAGATGCAAGAACAAAAGATTCTTGAAAGATTTTTAGAGCCTGAAAGATTTGTTCAATTCAAGGTTGTTTGGGTTGATGATAAAGGTCAATTCCAAGTTAACCGTGGCTTTAGAGTACAATATAATAGTGCAATCGGACCTTACAAGGGTGGTTTAAGATTACATCCAAGTGTTAATGCTTCTATCATTAAATTCTTAGGTCTTGAACAAGTATTAAAGAACTCATTAACTACACTTCCTATGGGTGGTGGTAAAGGTGGTTCTGACTTCGATCCAAAAGGAAAGAGCGACAATGAAGTATTAAGATTCTGTCAATCATTCATGACTGAATTATATCGTCATATTGGTCCAGATACAGATGTACCTGCTGGTGATATCGGTGTTGGTGCTAGAGAAATTGGTTATTTATTTGGTCAATATAAGAGAATTCGTGATGAATTCACTGGTGTATTAACTGGTAAAGGCTTAACTTATGGTGGTTCTTTAGCTAGAACACAAGCTACAGGTTATGGTTTATGCTATTATGCTCAAGAAGCATTAAAGGCTTTAAAGAATACTTCTTTCGCTGGTAAGACAGTAGTTATTTCTGGTTCAGGAAATGTTGCTATTTACGCAAATGAAAAATGTACTCAACTTGGTGGTAAAGTTGTTGCAATGTCTGATTCAAACGGATATATTTATGACAAGAATGGTATTAACCTTGATGTTGTAAAACAAATTAAAGAAGTTGAACGTGGTAGAATTAAAGAATATGTTAATAGAGTAAAAGGTGCTGAATATCATGAAGGCTGCCGTGGAATTTGGTCAGTTAAATGTGATATCGCAATGCCTTGTGCTACACAAAATGAATTAAATTTAGAAGAAGCTAAGACTTTAGTTAATAATGGTTGTATCGCAGTATGCGAAGGTGCAAACATGCCAACTGAATTAGAAGCTGCTAAATATTTAATTGCTAATAACATCATATTCACTCCTGCTAAAGCATCAAATGCTGGTGGTGTTGCTACTTCTGGCTTAGAAATGAGCCAAAACTCATTAAGATTATCTTGGTCATTTGAAGAAGTTGATAATAGATTACATGATATTATGGTTAACATCTTCAATGCTTCATACAAAGAAGCTTGTGAATCAGGAAATAAATTTGATTTATTAACTGGTGCTAACGTAGCCGGCTTCAAGAAAGTTGCTGAAGCAATGATGGCTCAAGCTATCTAATAAATAATAACTAAATTAAAAAAGGAAAATTCAAATTCGAATTTTCCTTTTTCTTTTTACTTAAGTGTTTTTTTAGTTTTTAAATAAAGTGAACCAAAATGTGTATTAACTCCGATATGCATTGTTTTAAATAAGGCATCTTCTAATTTATCAACATCATATACAGATGGTTCAAATACCATTGTTGGATCATTGATTTTAAAATTATCTGTAGATATTGGATTAGTAGTTGTGGCAATAAATGAATCAAAAGATGTTGTATCAGTTGAACCATATATTCCTGTATCATCTAATTTTTTCTTTATTAATACAGAATTAAATTTAAATCCTCCAACACCTGAATCATTATTTTTAATTACCGAATCAATACCCATAACCTTAGAATTAAATACTTCAAGTGATCCACCTTGTCCAATAACAAATCCTTGGCTTACAAGTCCACATTTGAATTTAGAATTAACTGCACTAATTCCTGTTGCTGCCTTTATCTTATCTCTATAGTAATAATATTGGTTATTATCAAATATTGTATTATATACAACTGCATTTCCACCACGAACCTTTGGTAATCTATCTTCAATATTTTTAAAATAACAATTACCAATTGATACATGTAAATTTAAATTATAATGAGACAAATCAGGATTATCACCACATAAGAAAGCTTTCTTTTGTGGAATAGCTATGCCATATAAAATATCTTTAAATGATAATCCTATATCATCTCTTAATGATTTATAATATAAATATTTATTTTCTTTTTTCTGATATGATTCTTCTATTTCCTTCATCATTTTATAAATATAGCCATCTTCATCATCAGAACCTGCATTAAAGCAGCAATTTGTAATAGACACTGCAGATTTACCATCAGCACCATAAGGAGCTCTTGTATATGTATAATATTCCTTATTATTTATTGTAGTAAGTGGTGTAGTATAATCAGGATTTGAAACATCAATTATACCATCATATGCCTTACCAAATGTACAGTGATCAATCCAAATATAACCACAGAAGCTTATTTTAAAATATGCCCAACCATAAGCGTCCATATCACCAATAGTAAATGATGTATCACTCTTATTAGTATCTTCCCATTGCCATATTTCATCCATTTCTAGATTTCTAAATACAACATTTGTTGAGCTTGTAACCTTAAATCCAGCATGAGTGATTTTAGCTCCATTTTTAGAATAAATTAATAAATTAGAAATGCCTTCTACCTTTATTTGACTTACACCATATGTATCTTGAATAAATGAATGCTGAATACCACTTTTATCAGCTGATGAAACATTCTTTTTACTGAAATCATCTGCCATTCCTAAGGCTTTAGCCTCATTAGATAAAACATTATATCCTAAATCTAGGTCTTTTGTTATTTCAATAACATGAATTTTTCCTTCAGAAGTTAATGTTTGATCTAACACTCCATCATTAACACCATTAGTTTTATA
>CADBQV010000156.1 GCA_902796895.1 uncultured Erysipelotrichaceae bacterium
GCAATTAATGCAATATTTATCCACATTAATATTTCTCCTAGATAATTAGGATGTCTTGAATATTTCCATAAGCCATTTCTTATAAATACTGAATTCTTATTCTTTCTAAATTTATGCATCTCATAATCTGCAATGCCTTGCATAATAAATGATAATAAAGAAAATATAAAAAAGATAATAACAAATACATTAATATTTGAATCATAATAAAATACAAACATAACAGGAAGCATACATAAATAAACTACAATTGTAGGAAATAAATGAATGCCTAAAAGATTAACTAAAGGATATAATTTATTTGTTTTTTCTTTTAGCATTTTATATCTCCAATCAATCCAATTTAGATTATCGAATGTATATATCCAGTTTATTGTTAGTCTTAATGACCAACCAATTATAGCAATAGATATTAATAATCTAGTAACATTAAGAGGTTTAAATATTAATAAAAATATGACTATCGCAAGTGGAGCATAGCTCCAATATGCGTCATAACATGATGCATTTTTAAATATTAAACTAAATATGAATACTACTAATGTAGATATAATATCAGCTATTAATAATTTAAAATAAAATTCAAATTCTAAATTTATATATGTAAAATAACCAATTATTGTTGCTATTATATATATTATTAATATTATAATTAAACTAATTATTTTATTATTTTTCATAAGGCACCTACACAACTATTAATATTATACTTTAATTAAAAATTAATTAAAATATCTAATTGTCTTTATTAATGATAAATAATAAAATATATTTGTTAGGATGTGATTTAATGAAATGGACAACTATGTGGGCAAACGCACAATCTATAATAATGCCTCAAGCCCAAAGATATGCAAAGGATTTAACACTAAGATATCCAATATATATTCCATTTAATGGAAATAAAATAAAAATAACATTAGATAATTTTTGTATAGATGAAAATGTAAAAATAGATAGTGTAGTTATTTCTTTAGGAAACAATTTAAGTGATATACAAAATAAAGAATATAAATATGTAACATTTAATGGTAATAAGAGTGTAGAAATTAATAAGCATGATTATGTTATTTCTGATGAAATAGATATTAATTTATTTGAAAATAAATTTTTAATCGTATCTATATATTTAAAAGATTATACAAATTTAGAAGGTGGAGTATATGTATGCGGTAAATTATCTAAAGGATATTTTGCGTATGGAAACCAAACATTAAATGAAAAATTAGATATTAATACTTCACTTGAAACAAATTGGGTATATTTTTTATCTAATATAGATATTTATACACAAGATGATAATTTTTGTGTTGCATGTTATGGCGATTCTATTACTGCCCAAGACTGGCCAGATTACATGCAGTTAGAATTAAAAAAACAAAATATTAATAATATTGCAGTAATTAGAAAAGCAGTATCAGGAACTAGAATATTAAGAGAATATAACTGTATAAAATATCAATCATATGGCTTAAATGGATATCATAGATTCATGCATGAAATAAAATCTATTAATAATTTAAAATATGTAATAGTCCAACAAGGAATTAATGATATTATCCATCCTGTAGGTAAAGATATTAATATATTTAGACCACTTGAAGAATTGCCTTCTTCAAATGAATTATTTGAAGGTATAAAATATTATAAAGAATGTTCAGATAAATTAAATCTTAATTTTATAGTTGGTACACTTCTTCCAATATATAATTGGAGAACTTATAATAATGAAAAAGAAATAATTAAAAATGAATTTAATGAATTGTTAATTAAAAATTATGATTGTATAGATTTTAATAAAGAACTTGGCATATATGATAGTGGAGTGTGGAAATTTAAAGAATCACTAGATTCAGGTGATCACCTACATCCATCTAAAAAGGCTTATGAATTAATGGGAAGACTTGCAGCTAATTATATAATTTACAAAGAACAAAAATAAAAATACCCCCTTTTTTTAAAAAGGGGATATTTTTTTCACAAAATTATATATTTATTTAATTATTAAATAATATTAAAGGTACAAGCATTTCATCAGTTAAAGACGTATGATGACCTTTAAATTTATGTGATATAGGAGTCATTATGGCAGTTTTATTGGTATGTGTGCCTATAGCGATATAATCACCAAGTAAATCTCCCATATTTCCTTTCGCACCAAATACACCTTTTTTAATTAAATCTTTAGATTTATATAATATAAAATCTTCATTATATTTTTCATTAAAATATTTTTCAAATTCTAAATTATATCCATCCTTTAATTTAAATGCGACAGCTCTCGCATCTAAATATGGATATATTTTAAGCATATCCATTAATTTTTTATCATTATAAAAATCAACATATCCTTCAATATCTATTTGACCATGATCTGCTGTAATAATAAATAATGTATCTTTTGTTTTATTAAATAATTCTTCTGTTTTATCATTTATTTTATTAATTAATGTTTTAGCTTCATTACTTGTTACACCATATTCATGCATAGTAGTGTCTGGTTCACCCATATATGCATATATAAATTGCTTATTTGATCTATTTAATATTGTATGTATATTATTATAAAAATCATCTATTGTTTCAAATACATGATTATTCTTTTCATTTTTTACTTCTACATATTTTGGTAATACTGTATTAATCTCATAATCAGTATTAGTATTATCAAAATAATAATCTTGTTTTTTAATTGGCTTATTAGATATTTCAAGCTTGATTCCTGTTGATGATTCTGTATCTTTAAATATATCTACATTTTTACCAATATTTTCAAAATATAAGCTCCAACCAAACCAGCCATGTTCAAGGGGATATTTATTAGAAAGTAGTGATGTTGTAGCGTTTGTCGTAGTTGATGGAAATGTAGATGTTAATTCCATTTTAATATTTTTTTTAAGTAAAGTATCTTCATCTAAATTAATATTAATAGGGTTAATACCAAGTCCATCATAACAAATAAATACTATATTTTTATAATTCTTATTTAATTCATCATCTAATAATTTAATAGTTGGTTTATCATTATATGAATTCAAATATTTAGCTAATGATGATGATATATTTAAATTTGAATTTGTAAAATCAGGAAATATAAATTCTTTATTAACTTCTTCTAATAATTTACTCATAATGTTATATCCTCTTTCGTTTAATTAATATTCTTTTCATATATTATAAACAATAATTTAGACAAATTCATTAAAAAAACTATATAAGATTAACTTATATAGCCTAATTTGTATTATTTATTTAAAACAGATTTGACATATTCTATATCTAAGTCAAGTGCCTTTGATATTAATGCTTCATCAAAACCATTTTTATACATTGTTTTTATATTTGATTCTTTTTCAAAAGCTATGCCTTCTTCCTTACCTAAAAGTATGCCTTCTTGTTTCCAATCTTGTTTTAATTCTTCTAATGCCTTACACATGTTTATGTCATCTCCTTTTATATTTATGTCTATA
>CADBQV010000157.1 GCA_902796895.1 uncultured Erysipelotrichaceae bacterium
GTAGATTTTAATACAATTAAAAAGGATTTAAAGGAATTATGTGATTATTTTGATCATACATTCATTGTTGAAAAGGATTCATTAAAGCCTGAATTATTAAAAATGCTAGAAGATGAGTTTTTAATAAGAATAGTTGATTTTAGAACTACGGCCGAAAATTTTTCTAAATATTTTTATTTAAAGCTTAAAGAAAAATACGATGTATTATCTGTAAGTGTATATGAAACTCCAAATAATATGGCGAGGTATGTATGAAAATAATAGAAAAATTTGTATCAATTAATGGTGAAGGCCTAAAGCAAGGTGAGCTTTCAGTATTCATTAGACTTATGGGATGTAATTTACATTGCTCATATTGTGATACCTTATATTCCTTTATTAATCCAGTATATAAGGATGAAAGTATAGATGATATAATTTCATATATTAAAAAAACAAATGTTAAAAATGTTACTATTACTGGTGGTGAACCTTTAATTCATGAAGAGGTTAATGAATTATTAATTAAATTAGATAAATTAGGATTTAATGTTGAGGTTGAAACTAATGGTTCAGTTGATGTTAAAAAGTTTTATCCTAATGTATCTTATACAATAGATTATAAAACTCCATCATCTTTAATGGAGGATAAAATGTGCTTAGAGAATTTTAAAAATGTCACAAAAAAGGATTCAGTTAAATTTGTATGTGGTGATATTCTAGATTTAGAAAAATCACTTGAGATTATGAAAAAATATGATTTGATTAATAAAACAAATTGTATGATATCTCCTGTATTTAATAAAATTAAATTATCTGATATTGTCGATTTTATGATTGAAAATAATTTAAATAATGTCAAATACTCATTACAAATCCATAAATATATATGGGATCCTAATTTAAGAGGTGTATAAAATGATAGATGAAAAAAGATTAGAAAATGCATTTAAGGAATTAATACTAGCTTTAGGTGATGATATTAATAGAGAAGGATTAAAGGAAACACCAAAAAGAGCTAAGGAAATGTTTTTAGAACAATTTGAAGGAATGAATTATACAAATGATGAATTAGTAGATTTATTTAATAAATCATTTGATGGTGATTACCTAACTGATTCTAAAAATATGGTAATTATGAAGGATATTGATATCTTTTCACATTGTGAGCATCATCTAGCATTAATGTATGATATGACTGTAGACATTGCATATATTCCAAATGGTAAGGTTATAGGCTTATCAAAGCTTGCAAGAATTGCCGATATGGTATCTAAAAGATTACAGCTTCAAGAAAGAATAGGAAATGATATTTTATATATCGTTAAAAAAATAACTAAATCTAACGATATTATAGTTAGAATTGAGGGCTGTCATTCTTGCGTTACAGCACGTGGAGTTAAAAAAAGAAGTAAGACGATAACTATCTCTAAAATAGGTAATATTGGTAAGGAGGTATTTAATTAATGAAGGCACTTGTACTTTTATCAGGTGGTATTGACTCAGCTACTGCCCTTGCTATGGCAGTAAAGGAATATGGAAATGAAAATGTTTATGCCTTAAGCATTACATATGGACAAAAACATTCAAAAGAAATAGAAGCATCTTGTAAAATTGCATCATATTATAAAGTTAAAACTACATACTTAGATTTAACTAAAATATTTGAAAATTCTAATTGCTCATTACTTAAGAAAAACAATTTAGATATTCCTTTAGGAACATATGAATCACAAATATTAAATTCAGATTCTAAAACAATATCTACATATGTACCATTTAGAAACGGCTTATTTTTATCATCAGCCGCATCTATAGCATTATCACTTGAATGCGATTATATTTATTATGGTGCTCATAGTGATGATTCTAAATTTGATGCATACCCAGATTGTTCAATCGAATTTAATAAGGCAATATGTGATGCAATTTATTTAGGCTCAGGCAAAAAGCTAAAGGTTGTTGCCCCATTTATTGGTAAGCATAAATCAGACATAGTAAAAATCGGAACTGAACTACATGTACCATATGAATTAACTTGGTCATGCTATAACGGTCATGAGAAGGCATGTGGAAAATGTGGAACATGTATTGATAGAAAAAAAGCATTTGAAATTAATGGTCTTAAAGATCCAATAGAATATGAGGAATAATATATGGAAAGAAAAGATGAATTAAATATTTTAGGTAAAAAAACAAATTATGAATTTGATTATAATCCTAATGTATTAGAAAGATTTGAAAATAGACACCCTGATAATGATTATTTTATCAAATTTAATTGTCCTGAATTTACATCACTTTGTCCTATCACAGGACAACCTGATTTTGCGACTATCTATATTTCATATATCCCTGATAAATATTGTGTAGAATCAAAATCATTAAAATTATATTTATTCTCATTTAGAAATCATGGAGATTTCCATGAGGATGTTGTTAATATTATAATGAAGGATTTAATTAAGCTATTAAACCCTAGATATATAGAAGTATGGGGTAAATTCTTACCACGTGGTGGCTTATCAATTGACCCATATGCTAATTATTCAAATGATGAAAAAAGATTTAAGGATATGAAGGAATATCGCTTATTAAATCATGACTTAAATCCTGAAAAAATAGATAATAGATAATATTAGAGGTTTATTATGGATAAATATATGTTATTTGCGATTAATGAGGCAAAAGAAGGCATTACAAATGGCCATGGTGGTCCATTTGGAAGTGTAATAGTTAAAGATGGTGTAGTTGTAGGTAAGGGCCACAATAGAGTTTTATTAAACAACGATCCTACATGCCACGGTGAGATGGAAGCAATAAGAGATGCATCAAGAAATTTAAAAACATATGATTTAACTGGATGTGTTTTATATACTACAGCTGAACCATGCCCAATGTGCTTTGGTGCTATATTATGGTCAAACATCCGTGAGGTATATTATGGATGTAATGTAATTGATACAGATAATATTGGCTTTAGAGACAATATATTTTATAATACTAATAAAGATGATGTATTAAAATCTTTAGATAGAGACGAATGCTTAAAATTATTTGAAGAATATAAAAACATCAAAAATAAAATTATATATTAGGAGAATTATATGGCAATTAAAATAGAAGAAGAATCTAATTTAAGATTTAGAATCAAATGTGAATATTGTATGACAGTATTTACATACGAACAAGAAGATATCGGATATAGACTTTGGTATCCACATGGATTTGTATATTGTCCTAGATGCAAAAAACCATTAAGACATGATCCAAATAAATACATAATAAAATAAAAATAAGGATTTCAACTAAGATTGAAATCCTTTTTCTATATATTCACTCATTGTCATAAAGCTAAAGCCTTGTTTTTTTAAATAATTAATGATGAATTCTATTTTTTTAATATATTTTTTTCTGCCTATTTTTAAAAATAGCTTTTCTTTAAAATTTAAATTTTTAAATTTAGGTAATTTCTTATTTATTAATTCATATGGATGAACATAAAAGATATATGAATCAGTATTTTTGATAGCTTTTTTAACAAAATGCTTTAACAAAAACCAAGGAATAAGTCTAATATATGCACCACCAGATATAGGAATAATCTTACCAAAGAAATTTATTTTATTTAATGAATATTCATAAAAATCATTTTTTTTATGGATATTATCATTTAATTTATCATAATTATTTAAATCTATTTTTCCTGATTTTATCGCATCTTTAAAATCTAGGTTAGAAGAATCATATTTAAAGTCATATTCTTTAATAATATTTATAATATCTTCATTAACACCAAAGCATGGTGCTCTATATCCTTTAATTTTTATATTTAATTCATTTTCTATATTATCTTTAGCA
>CADBQV010000158.1 GCA_902796895.1 uncultured Erysipelotrichaceae bacterium
AATAGTCTCACTTGCAATTTTGCTATCCCAGCCTTTAATTGCTTTAGTAGTACCATCTGCCATATTATAAACATTAGTAAACATTTGGTCTAGATCTTGAGTACCATCATCTGATAGGTGCATGTCCTTATCATATCTTTCCTTGAAGAATTCAAATAGATTTGTACAATGATCTCCAACACGTTCTAAATCTTTAATTAAATCTAAGTATTTTGATAATAATGTTGATGCATTTTTATCGATATATGCCATTGTTAATTTAATTAAATAATCATGTATACGTTTATCTAGACAGTTAATAGTTCTTTCAAATTCAATACCTTCATCAATTAATTTATCATTTCTTTCAAATGCGTAAGATTTAGCAATAACTACATATTTTAAAACTGTTTCTGCCATATAATCTATAGCATGCTTAACAAATGATAAAGCTAATTGAGGTGATTTTAAAATTAAGTGATAATCTAGTAAAGAATCTTCAATACTCATTTCCTTATCAGGCATTATCTTATCACATAGTTTAACAAATGGACCTACAAATAATAATAATAAGAATGAATTTAATATATTAAATCCAATATGTGTAAATGAGATAATTAATGCATTATGGCTATTTTCACCAAATATTGCATCATTTATAACTCCCATTAATGGACTAAAGGCAAATCTAAAGAAAATTACTAAAATAAATACACCAATAAATTTGATTAATGTATTTGCCATCGCAACCTTTTTAGCACTACGTGAAGCACCTAATGATGCGATTATTGCTGTAATAGTTGTACCAATATTAGCACCAAGCATTAAAGCTAGGGCACCAGATAATTTAAGTGAACCTGCAGCAAAAATACCTTGAACGATACCGATTGTTGCAGCACTTGATTGAACGATACATGTAAATGCTGTACCTACTAAAACACCAAGCTCTGGGTGATCTGATAGGTTTGTAAACATATTTACAATAAATGAAGCAATCTCAGGATTCTTCTTATCATCAATTATGAAATCAAAGCTCATATCAATTAATGTTAATCCTAAGAATATTAAACCAAATCCTAAAATAACTGTACCGGCTTGTCTAACCTTTTCTTTTTTAAAGAAGAAAACCATTGCAGCACCAACAAATACTAAAATAACTGATACAATTGGCTTCATATCCTTTGGCATAGATGCCATTAAAAGTGGAAGCACTGTACCACCGACATTAGCACCAAGTAAAACACCAATTGCTTGCTTAAATGTCATTAAGCCTGCAGCAACAAGGCCTACTGCTATTGCACTAGTTGTTGATGATGATTGTGTAAGCATTGTAACTAAAAAGCCTACAATCATTCCCATAAATGGGGTACTAGTTGATTTTTGAATTATAACTCTTAATTTGTCACCAGCTAATTCCTTTAATCCAGAGCCCATTATATGAATACCATATATGAATACTCCAAGACCACCTAGAATAAAGAATATAGCTTGCCATACATAATTAAAGTTCAATGCTATTTCTAGATGCATAGAAACCTCCATTATCATATAATTCGTACATCATTTATTTTATAATATGATAGTAATTATTGCAAATTATTTTAATAAAATAAAATAATAAACGTTTACATATTGTAAAATTTAAACTGTCTCTAAACCTTCTTTTGCAAGTTTATCTGCAATTTCATTGTAATATACATTAGTATGACTTTTTACCTTATGAAATATTACTTCTATTTTTTCTGATACCTTTTTGGAAAATTCTTGATATTCTAAAGCAATTTTAGTATTTGCTTTCCATTTAAATGTATACCATTTTTCAATACCTTCATAATCATAAAAGATATGCAATTTTTTTATTCCTAAATTAATCGCGTGATTAATTATATATGCTGCTCCTTTTATTTCTCCTGCAACATTTCTAAATTGACTATATTCATCCTTTAAAAAGCCTTTTTTATATTTATATTCGACATTATTTATTACTAATATGCCACCAAAGGAATATTTTTCTGTTTCTTTGTCAAATGAACCATCAATATATGCAAATGGTTCATCTAAATTTATTTTATTTTCTTCATCATTTAAAAATGCATTGGCATCATCAAGTGATGAAAAAGATTTAAATTTAGGTTTATTATATTCTTTTAATTTTTCTTGGCAAGTTTGCCAATCAGTTACTATTTCCTTTTTAGTTTCATCCTTAATTGCATAATATTTCATAATTCACCTATAGATTATTTAAGATACTTTTTGTAATTAATGCTGATTCCTTTGACATTTTATCTTCATATTCAAAATAATCTTCAATTTGAGATGGAAGTCCAATAACATCAGATATATATCTAATAATTAAAAAATCTACACCAGCTCTTGTTGCAACCTGAGCTACTGCACAACCTTCCATTTCAGTTGCTAGAGGCTTTAAATCTATTACTTCCTTTAATGGTTCAATTGAAGATATAAATTTATCTCCTGAAACTATTAATCCTTCCTTAAAAGAAACATTTGCTTTATTAAGTGACTTTTTAACAAGCACTAATAATTCAGGATTGATCTGAAAAAATCTAGGCATTTGAGGTACTTGGCCGTATTCATAATTAAATACTCTAGCATCAACATCGTTATACATTAATTTAGTACCAATAATAACATCTGTTGTTTTAGATGGAGATATACCACCTGCAATACCTGTATTAATTATTAATTCAGCTGAAAATTCACTGATTAATATAGTTGTTGCCATTGAAGCATTAACCTTACCCATTCCTGATTCTAAAATGAATACCTCGTGTTCATTTACAGTTCCTGAAAAAATAGTATATCCTAAATATTTTGTTTCTTCTAAATCTATTAATTCATCTAATAATAAATCCATTTCATGCTTCATTGCAGCTATAATACCAATTCTCATAAATTTACACCTTCTTTTTTATTGTTATAAATGTTTTTCCACTTTTTGACTGATTTCCTATATGTGCTAATAAAATAGTTCCTTTATGTCTTACTTGAATAAAATCATTTAATTTAACTAAATGACTTGTATTTTTAGTAAGTATATGATTTATAGATACTAATTCATCAATTATATATTCCTGTGCTTCACTTCTAGATAGATTAAAGCCTAATGCAACTATAGTATCTAAGCGAAATGATGATGTAAAAAAATCTTTACTATTATATTTTATTACATTTTCAATTTCATTTTCTTCTATCTTTAATTCTATTGGAGTATTTCCAACAAATCTAAATTCTTCTAATATGTATGGTGATATTTCTTTAGTTATTGCAAAATAGGCATTTTTAAAATCATCAATTACAATATCTCCAATACATTCTCTTTTTATTCCTAAAGACATAAGAGATCCTAAAATATTTCTATGATTTAATTCATAATATTTTTTATTATATTCTATTTTATATAAATTAATTTTAAAATCTAAATCTATATTATCATAAATTGAAAGAATATATCTATTTCTTAATGAATTTTTTATATTACCTGAATAATTCATAATAATATCTTTATTTTTAGATACCATATCTTTAAAAATAATAGATTCTGCTTCATCTAAAAAATTAGTTAAAACAACATTACCTTGTAGTGCTTTATTAATCAAAGAATCTACTCTTCTTTTGAAATTTTCTATAGATTCCATAATATTCTTCCAAGTCTAATATGCGTAGCGCCAGCTTTTATTGCTTCTTTGTAATCATTAGACATACCCATAGATAAATAAGGAATTTTGATATTAAATTTCTTTTCTACATCTTCTTTTAATTTTTTCAATTTTAAAAATTGGTTTTCTATATTTGTATCGCTATCATTTTTAATAGCCATCATCATAAAGCCAACAATATTAATCTTTTTATAATTTAATAATTCTTTTACAAAATCATAAATGTCTTCATATCTTACGCCATTTTTAGTTTCTTCTAAATTTATTGATACCTCTATAAATGTATCAAGTGGCTTTTCTCTTTCTTTTTCTATAATATCTGCAAGCTTTAATGAATCAAGAGAGTGTAGGTAGTCAATTTTATTTATAATATCCTTACATTTATTTCTTTGTAGGTGTCCTATAAAATGCCATTTTATATCTTTATAATCCTTTAATTCATCATATTTTTTCAAAAATGAATCAACTCTATTTTCACCATAATCTTTTATATTATGGTTATATAATTCAAGCATTTCTTTTGAAGTAACATATTTTGTTGCCGCAACAACTAATACATCATTAGGTATTTCCTTTAAAAATAAATCAATATCTTCTCTTAGCATATTTTTATATCCTTTATTTGAAGCATAATTAGCTTATATTTGTATTTTTTCAAATACCTTATAAATTATACCACATTATTTATTAAAATTATATTAAAAACAAAAACAGGACGAATCCTGTTTTTATATGTTCCAATAAATTTGAAATGAATCTAATTCATATGAATT